>DNHA01000049.1 GCA_003486025.1 Micrococcaceae bacterium
TGGGGGCAATGCCCTGGCAACACTTCCGCGCGACCACACCAACCGGTAGCATGGCCACAGAACCGAGGTCCCATGCCGTGGCGGAGCACGCAGTCGCGCTCGGCACGCCTCCACACCACGACCCGAGGAGAACCGCCATGACCTACACCCACGCCATCACCGTCCCGCTGTCATGGCAAGACGCCGTCGAACGGACACGCGGCGCCCTGGCAGAACAGGGATTCGGTGTCCTGACGGAAATCGATGTGAAGGCGACCTTCACCCAAAAGCTGGGCCAGGAGGCCGGGGTCTCCGTGGGGGACTACATCATCCTTGGGGCCTGCAACCCGCAACTGGCCCAACGCGGCATCACCGCCGAACCGCAGCTGGGCGCACTGCTCCCGTGCAACGTCGTCGTACGTCGCGCTCCCGCCGCCACGGAAACCACCATCGAGGCCATCGACCCGCAAACCATGGTCAAGCTCAGCCAGAGCGACGCGACACGCGAGGTCGCCAACGAAGCCGACGCCAGGCTTCAGGCGGCATTGAAGGAAATCTCCGGAACAGTAGGTACCTAGGTTCTCACCTCATTGGCACAGGTCGCTCGCACGATTCCCACATCGCTAGCGGGCACCGATTCCTGCGCGGAGCTCCATGCGGAGCCAGGTACCTCAGGAATCGGCCCATGAACCGTCCGGTTCCGGACAGTGTTAAGGGCACCAAACGCGCCGACCACCACCCGCCAAGTCAGCAAAGAGTGATGGGCGTTGCAGCCACGGACAACAGTTATTGAGCGGATAAGCCGGGAAACCACCGTCTTGAAAACCTAAAGCTTTTTGAGACGCTACCTAGAGTAGAAACTTGTCTCATCAAATACTTGGAAAACGCGGGCTGTATTTGTCTTATAAACTCGTCCCAACGTAAAACGTCTTACCTGCTTGCCGCACAGGGGTTTTTGAGTCACACTGGGCAGGTGAGGCATTTGGGATACACACGAGTGAGCACTTCGAGCCAAGACGAGGCCTTGCAACTCGACGCTCTTGCTGCAGCGGGGGTGCAGAAACGCGACGTGTTCGCCGATGTGACGTCCGGCAGCCGGAGCGCGATTGAGCGGCCTGGGATGAAGAAACTGCTCGAGTACGCGCAGTCCGGGGACACCGTGGTGGTCTGGCGAGTAGACCGGCTCGGGCGATCCCTGATCGATGTTTTGAACACCGTGAACCTCTTGCGCGAGCGCGGGGTGAATGTCCGCTCCATTTCCGATGGGATCGACCCGGCCACGTCGACCGGGCGGATGATGCTGAACATGCTGGCCTCGTTGGCCGAGTACGAGCGCGAGTTGATCGTTGAACGAGTCAATGCCGGCATTGCTGCCGCCCGGCAATCCGGAACCCGTTTCGGCCGGCCGGTCTCTGACCCGGCGGTGATTGCCGATAAGCTCGCGATCGCCAAAGATGCCCGCGCCAGGGGACGCACCGCCGAAGACGCAGCACGTCTGGTTGGCTGGAGCCGCGCGACGTTCTACCGCCACTTGGGCCAAGAATCCGCCTCTGTCAAGAGCCTGTGATCGGCCATGTCCCGGCGAAGCGAACCGCGCAGGGACGCACCGCTGGGACAAAACCAGAATGGCAGCAGTACCGTGAAAGCAGGAACCTCTTACAGCGGCCTGATCAAGGCAACGGCACGCTGGGAAATACTGCGGCAACACGTCGAAGACGGAGTGCCGCTGACGGTCTTGGCTGAGGAACACCATATCGGCCTGAGGACACTGCAGCGATGGCACCAGAGCTTCAAGCTCCAGGGGAAGCCTGGTCTGGAACCGGTGGCACAGGGCAAACGCGGATGCCGGATGCCCAGCGACTTCGTGAAGCTGGTCGAAGGCCTCGCCTTAGCTAAACTGCCCAGGACGACGGCAGCCATCCACCAGCAAGCTAACAAGGTGGCGCTCCACCAGGGGTGGGCACCGGTTTCCTACTCAACCATCCGCTCGATTGTCGGCGAGATAGATCCCGGGATGATGACACTGGCGCAGCAAGGCGCGGCGGTGTACCGCGATAAGTACGAACTGGTCTGGCGCCGCCGCGCCGAACGTCCAAACGCGGTGTGGCAGGCTGATCATACCGAGCTCGACATTCTGGTTTTTGACACTGGTCATCGGCCGGTTCGCCCGTGGCTCACCACGATCATGGATGATTACTCGCGAGCCCTGTGCGGGTACATGATCTTCACCGGTGCTCCCTCATCCTTGAATACGGCATTGGCGTTGCGTGAGGCGATCTGGCCCAAAAAGACAGCTGATTGGCCGATGTGCGGAATCCCTGATGTGCTCTACGTGGACCACGGAGCCGATTTCACGAGCCACCACATGGCGCAGGCCGCCAGAGACCTGCACTTCGAAATCACTTTCTCTGCAGTAGCCCGGCCACAGGGCAGAGGAAAGATTGAGCGTTTCTTCGGTACGTTGAATACCGAGCTTTTGGCCCGGCTACCGGGTTACTTGCACAACGTACGCAATCCCAAACCCGGACTATCGATTAGTGAACTGGACACGGCGCTAGGTGAGTTCATTGGGCAGAATTACCACCAGCGTGAACACCAAGAGATCAAAGAAACACCTCAAAAAGCGTGGCAGGGCAACGGCTGGTTGCCGCGTCTGCCTGAATCCATCGATGAACTGAACCTGCTGCTGCTCACGGTCGCCAAACCTCGAATCGTCCACCGCGATGGGGTGCACTTCCAAGGGCTACGCTACATATCTCCCTTGCTGGCTGCCTATGTCGGAGAATCCGTCATCCTTCGCTACGACCCGCGAGACGTTGCCGAGATTCAGGTCTTTCATCGTGGCCAGCACATCTGCAAAGCTGTGGATCCCACGCACGAACGATCCATCATGACCTTTAAGGACATCCAGAAAGCACGCTCTGCACGAAAGCGTCAGCTGCGCGGACAAATCAATGAACGAATCGCCACCGTCGCGGAATTTCTACCGGCCGGGCAACCAGCAACGGAGGCACCCCAGCCTGATCCGGCGGTCCACCGAACCAAGAAAACGAAGCTGCGCACTTACGCGGAGGACGAGTAATGGGACCAACAACTTTTATCGCAACGAAGGAGCACCGCCGCTTCACTGAGTTCGCCAATGCGGTGCGTCGGCAGCGGACTATCGGGGTCTGCTATGGACAAGCTGGAAATGGCAAACGCCTATCGGCTAAACGTTATGCCAACTGGAGCCCGAAAGCCGAGGCGTTAATAGAGGAATGGGGCCGACGGGAGGACAGTGACCTCCAGATCTACAAGGATCTGGCCAAAACGCGGACCGTCTTCTTCACCCCAGGGGTTCTGACGACGCCTAAGCAAATCAAGGATGAACTCTCTCTGGTCACCACCCGGACCTCGATCTGTATCCATCAACATCGCGATACTTTAGGTGCCACGACGGGCCCGATGAATCAAGACAAGCATGTTGAGCTGATCATCGTCGACGAGTCGGAGCGACTCAACGCCACTGCCTTAGAAGTGCTACGAGATAGGTATGACAGGAACAATATCGCGCTGATGCTGATTGGGATGCCTGGCATCGAAAAGCAGTTCAGTCGATACCCTCAGCTCTATAGCCGTGTTGGTTTTGCTCACGAGTACCGTCCCCTTGCTCAGGATGAACTGCATTTCGTTCTGCAACGAAAGTGGCGTGCCCTCGGAAAAACTCTGGACTTGGAGGACTTCACCGATACGCAAGCTGTCGCGGCGATCGCCCGTATCACGCGCGGTAATTTCCGGCTGATCGATCGACTCTTCACACAGATGCAGCGAGTCATGAAAATCAATGAGCTGGACACGATTACCGATGATGTTGTTGAAGCTGCGCGATCCACGCTAGTGATCGGAATCAGTTGAACCGCCAATATTAGGTGCGCAGAAACCGCCAAACGAAGTTAACAATCACAACCATTAGTTGCGAGACACTTCCTGAAGGACCAA
>DNHA01000079.1 GCA_003486025.1 Micrococcaceae bacterium
AAGGAACATTTTGAACTCCCTTGCACTGCAGCACTCCCGAACACTCTTGACCCGGCTTTCAGCGGCCATTCTGCTAGCCCTTGTCGCGGTCTTTAGCACTGTCAGCGCAGCTTCGGCGCATGACGAGCTGATCTCCTCAAACCCGGCTGCTGGCTCGACGATGACTAAATCTCCCGAGCAGATCGAATTGAATTTTTCCGGTGAACTGCAGCAGCTCGCCGGTGCAGAGACTTCCGTGGTGGCCTTGAGCGCCGAAGACGGTACCAAGCTGGCCAGCGAGGTGAGCACCAAGGGCAAGACCGTCACTGTAGTTCCGGAGAAGGAACTTGCCTCAGGAACGTACAAGCTTGTTTACCGTGTGGTCTCCTCCGATGGGCACCCAATCGAAGAGAGCTTCAACTTCACCGTCAAACTGCCGGTAGCCGCCAGCGTAACGCCTAGCGAGCCGGCGCCGTCGGCACCGGCCGAACAGAACAACGAACCAATGCAGCAGCTCGGATCCCAGATCAGCCCGGTCATTTGGGTCATCGTTGGCATTGCAATCCTCGGTGCAGCAATCGCTGTGCTGGTGAAGTTCACTCGCCAGAATAAGTAGGCGGTTGCGTTTACCGCGCAGCACTACCAACCCCACAACATTTTTCGCAAGGCGACGGATGCCGCTGACACCGGTTGCCCGAGCGCATGACTTTGCATGCCCAATTCACCGGATGGATCCCCGGCCTTGCGAGCTAGCGAAAGCTGACGGAGCAATGAAAAATTTCAAATTCACCACCACCCTGACCATCTGCGCAGCAGTCTTGTTGACCGGTTGCGCCCAAACCACAGATGCGGCTGCCCCTGCTGGCACCAGCGAGCAAGTACAGCGCACTCAAGCGGAGAATCTTCGCACCAATGAAACCTGGGCGAAAGCAGCAGAAAAGGGCATGAGTGCCGCCTTCGGAACGCTGCACAATGCCGGAGAAGCAACGCTTGAACTTGAACGCGTCACAGACCTGAGTACCAAGACCGAGATTGAAATCCATGACACCGAAGGGCAAGGAACCAAGGCCGTGATGAAACAGCACGAAGGTGCGTTGCTGATCCAACCGGGCGAAGACGTAGTCCTGGCGCCTGGCGGAACGCACTTCATGTTCATGGATCTGAAAAGTCCTCTAACCGCGTCACAAACCTCGACCTTGCAATTGGAATTCAGCGACGGAAGCCAAGCCCAAGTTCAGTTCCCGATTCGTAACTTCAGCGGCGCCAACGAAAGTTACCACGGCTCCCAGGATGAGCACGAAGATCACGGGAGCCACTAAGTGACCAGCACAAATCTCCAACCCTCCCGCAGGGTGATCCTCGGAGGTTCCGCGGCCGCCGCCTTGGGCGGGGTATTCGCTGGATTTGGCGTCGGCAAGGCAACCGCTGATGACATGCCTGCAGCCTCGGCCGCGCAGAACCAGCACGCGCAATTCACCGCGTTCCATGGAAAATACCAAGCCGGAATTCTCACCGAACCACAGGCTCACGCGGTATTCCTCGGCAGCAATGTCCTTGTGGAGGGGCTCAAAAAGTCTGAACGAATCGAAAAGGTCCGCTCGATCCTGCAAATGCTCAGTTCGGATATCGAACGGCTGGTCTCCGGCAGGGGAGTGCTGGCAGATACTGAGCCAGAAATGGCTCAGGCGGCTGCGCAACTGACGGTGACCGTGGGGCTGGGGCCGGGGATACTCGAACTTTTGGGGCAGCATTCGGCAGTCGTCGAGGTGTTGCCGCCATTTGCTGGTGAAAAGCTTGACTCCCGGTACGGCCAGAGTGATCTGATCATTCAATGCTGCGCCCAGGACCCCACGGTCCTGCATCATGCGGTGCGTGCCTTGCGTAAAAATTTGCGTGGCATTACCGAAGAGGTATTTACCCAGGCTGGTTTTACCCATGCGGCGCACACGGTGCGTGAAGGCCAAGGTTTTCGCAATCTTTTTGGGCAACTCGATGGAACGAACAATCCCACCGGCCAAGCGCGTGAACTTGCGGTGTTTGGTGATGCCCAGGAGCCAAGCTGGACCCGGGCAGGCACGGTTCTGGTGATTCGCCGCATCGAAATGAACCTGGATAAATGGGATGAAGTGGACCGGACGGGACGGGATTTTGCGCTCGGACGGCGGCAAAGCGATGGATCTGCGCTGTCTGGCGATTCGCTCAGCGATCCGGTGGATCTGCAGGCTGTGGACGGTATGGGGTTGCCGGCCATCGCTGCGCACGCCCATGTGGCCAGGGCCAAACCTTCCAGCGCAGCCGAGGTGCTCTGGCGCCGCGGGTACAACTATCACGGGGAGAACGGTTCGGGGCTCATCTTTGCGTCCTATCAGCGAGATCCACGTACTAGTTTCATTCCGGTGCAGCAGCGGTTAGCGCAGCTTGATGCGCTCAATGAGTGGACTACGCATGTTGGCTCGGCGGTCTATGCGGTCCTTCCTGGAGTCCAAGAAGGAGAGCACTTGGGACAGTTCTTGTTCACTGCTAGTGCGTAGCCGCACGTAGCAATGCGGTGAGGCGGTGTGAGATGCACCGCCTCACCCTAGGAAAAGCCCTACCCGATTAATCCCGGGGTAAATGCAAGTGAGATGATGGAGAGGTTATGGCCACTCAAATACCAAAGCCAACGGCTCAAGCCACGGCACCGCAGAAACTCTCCATTTCGCGCTACCTGATTCTAGCGATCCCTGTGATGGCGATCGTTTTTCTTAGCGCAGCGCTATTCACCGGAATTGCGGTCCCCAGCGAGCTGGCCGACCCCGGGGCCTTTGTCCGGTGGGCTTTGCCAATATCCCGCGCAATTCACCACAGTGCCATGGCTATCACCATTGCTGCATTGGTATTTGCGGCGGTCATCCTTCCCCGGACTACAAAGGTCCGGCGTGCCAGCGCGGATGATGGGCGTATCGAGGTCGGGCAGAGCCATCCGGCTTTCACCCGTGCCATGAATATCGCTGCCGGCGCCGGAATGGTTTGGACGCTTGCAGCGGCTACCGTCTTGCTGTTGACCTTCTGGGATCTGGCCGGTGTGCCAATGAACCTGGACCCAAGTTACACCGCAGCGATCCTCGACTATATTCTGCAGCTTGCCACCGGCCGTGCCTGGGCATGGATGATCGTCATTGCCGCGATCACCAGCTCACTAGCGTTGGCGCTGCGTTCGCACACCGGAGTGGGACTCGCCGCGGCGTTCTCGCTGTTCGGCATAGTTCCCATGGCATTTATCGGGCACGCGGCCGGCGGAGATGACCACTACGGTGCCGTGAACTCCATTGCCTTGCACCTGTTAGCGGTGGTTATCTGGTTCGGCGGCATTGTTGTTTTGGCTTTGCTCTCTCCGACACTGGGCAGCGACGCGCTCGGCAGATATGGGACACGGCCGGTCCTCGCTGGCGTAGTACTCAGCCGTTTTTCTGTCCTCGCCACGTTCGCCATCATTTTGATGGCAGGTTCCGGGCTGGCCTCGGCCACGATCCGGATTACCGAATTTGATCAGTGGTTCTCCAAATACGGCCTGGTTGTGATTGCCAAGGTCATCTTGACCTTGTCCCTTGGCTTCCTCGGTCTGATGCACCGCCGGCAGGTCATTCCGCAATTGATGGCAGGGAAGTTCACCGCGCTAGCCGCCGCATGGCGGATCGTGACGGCGGAACTGGTTCTGATGGGCGCGACCATGTCACTGGCGACGGTGCTGGCGCGTACCGCACCACCGACCGATGACCAGCCGCCAGTGGATGCGACCCCTGCTCGTTTGCTGACAGGCTATGAACTACCACCGGCGCCGAGCACCGCA
>DNHA01000017.1 GCA_003486025.1 Micrococcaceae bacterium
AAAGAACCGACAAGCTCATTCTGTTTCTGCCCCGCCAGTCGTAGGCTATTGGCCTTCACTTGGTCTATTTTGCGCGTTGCCTGCCAAATAACTATGGTTGCCAGCAGCAGTGCCCCCACGCAGCCAGAGGCCCAGAAACCTGGGTCAAAGGCCAGGTCTCCAAGCAGCCCATAAGCACCTTGGGCCCATGCGTTCTCAGTTAGTAACAGGCTCCACGAAATGCTCAGTCCCATAGCAAAGAGCGTCAAGAGCAGACGGCAGATTCTGCGTACTACCCGCGCCTGCGCAGCTATTTGCGCATGAGTTGCAATCGCGCTGAGCAAAGTTCCCGTCACGGCGAAGAAAACTAAACCAAAGAAGAACACCTGAACTTCAAAACGACCAGAAAGAGTAAAGAGGCCTGCCAGCCACAAGATTCCGATAAAGCTGTTGAGCAGAGCGCCGAGGATGAGTGCATTATAAAATGAACGTTTTCGTATCCCTCTGAGATCCACCGCTAGTGGTAACCACCAGGCGGCTTTGTCGGGCCGCAGACCACAGGGGCCCAGATATAATAGTCCCCTAAAACAACTCAGCAGCATGACTGGGAGTAGGGCCACCGTCAGTTCCTGTAAATCCCAGACGGCGCTGGGCAGTTGCATTGCTTTTCCACCTGCACCTTGCAGCGCGAAGATCACCCCGGAAAGTGCGCTAAACAAATAGACCAGTGCGACAACCGCTAACAGCACCCAGATATACCCATCGGAGAATGCGTCGATGCGGGCTGAGCGATCCCGAAGTTTCTTGACTGTGCGGATCAGTTCTCTGGGGTCATAGGTTTGTTCTACCTCGGAGGCTCGTTTAGCGTTCAAGCCACAACGCCCCTGACTGCGCGTCAATCGTTTGCACCTGATCGCCATCCAACAGCACTACTTCGTCAAGACATTCACGAATCAGCTGGGGGTTGTGGGTAACCACGAGCAGGGTTACCTGTTTGGCACGCAATTGACGAAGCCTTCGATAGAGCTTAGTTCGAATGCGCTGGTCTAGCCGTTGCTCCGGTTCATCCAAGATGAGTAAGCTCGCCGGGCGGATCAAGGCGGCCGCCAACAGTAGTTTGCGCCGTTGGCCAGACGATAACTCCTGAGGTAGATGCTGCGTCACCTCAGTGAGTTCAAAAAATTCTAGCTCGGCGTCGACCGCTGCCTGCCACGCTTTGATCCTATGGCCACGGGCCACCATTTCAAGATGTTCGGCGACCGTCAGCTCATCAAAAAACACACCGTCGGTGACCTGTACGGCGACCTCCTGGCGAAACCGCGCCGAACCTTCATCCAAGGGGGAACCGCAATAGGCAACAGTCCCGGAAACCGCTGGTTGCAGTCCCAGCACGGTTCGAATGAGGCTCGATTTGCCGCTCCCGTTTGCACCGATAATCCCCACCCCGGCTCCGGTCTGCACGGAGAAACCAATTGGTTCACAAAGAGCTTGCCCTGCATAACCAATCAGCAGTTCGTGGGTTTCGATTTGCCTGTCGCCTGAGCTCATTTATTCAGCTTAGCGAGCACGAGGTTACTTGGCTGTCATCCCAACGGCTGATTGAAAATCAGGTTTAGACACCTGGTGTAGGTGCTGCATAGCTTGGTTCACGCTTCTTGAACCAACGAATTACTAGTGAAGTGACCGGTACAAAGATGATTTCCACCGCCGTCTTGTAGACGAATCCGACCACTACATAGTTGATGAAGTTAGGCATATCGGTGATTCCGATGACCGGTGCCGCCACGGCGCAGAAAATCAAGGTATCGAGGAATTCTCCGACACCACTTGACCCGATGAGCCTGCCTACCAGTCCACGTTCGCCAAATCGTTGCTTCATACGGACCAAGACCCACGAGTTGGCCAGCTGCCCGATGAGAAAGCCCAATCCCGATGCCAGAACAATCTGCCAAATAGGTCCTAGCGTACGTTCGAGAGCTTCTTGCCCGTCGTAGAATTCGGCCGACGGCAAGTGAATCATGATCCAAAAAGCGAATACCGCAAAGAACGCTAGTGCAAACGTGACGAGAATAGACCACCTAGCAGCTTTGAGCCCGTAGACTTCCGAAATCACATCGCCAAGAATGTAGGCCAAGGGGAATAGGAAGAAGCCGCCATCGGTAATGAACGGCCCTATGATCACGCCCTTTGACGCTCCGATGTTGGAGAGTATGACTATGGCGCCCATGAGCGCGAGCACCGCGGAAAAGTATGGAGACCCAGCCGTAGCAAATATTGCTTTCGAGGATCGGGTCCTTATTGGTTTGGCGTTCAGTTCGCCCATGAAAATTTCCTCATTAAAAGTGGTTCGCCAAGACTCCGCATGGACCGGCACCTGATTAATCAGCAATAGTTTGCTGACCTGTCATGATGTGCCGGAGCGCTGTCCCGCTGTATTAGCACTTACCTAGCAAGTATCCCATGAAGACCTCAGCTCGCTCCAGTGATCTACTTCACGGTAACTATGTTTGTTGAAACACAAAATACTTAATCTTCCATCTCACCTTGTGTTCTTCAAAATATGAATTTGAGGAAAGAAAAACCGTCGTGACTCGACCCGCATCATTTGCAGCAATTTGGAGAGCTTTTTGAACGCGTTCAATATTTAGATACACTCAAGGAGTATGGGAACTCTTAGCCAGCCAACTCCGCTGAATCAGCCACGCACCGGCAAAGGACAGCAAACCAAAGCCAAACTGCTGCGCACTGCTTTGGACGCGTTTGCCGAAGACGGATATCGGGCCGCTAGCATGCGCGCTATTGCGCTGCGTGCCGGAGTTTCACTGTCACACGCTTATTACTACTTCGGGTCAAAAGAAGACATAGTTCTTGAACTGCTCATCGCGCTGCGGACCGAGCAATTTGAGTTATGCAGTGCACAACTCGATGAAGGCAACACCTTAGAAGCGAATATCCGCATCGTCTTCGACGCCAGCGTGCAGGTGATGGAAAAATACCACGATTTCGGGCCATCCTTCCTCAAGGTCCTGCTCTCAAGGGACCTCGAAAATAGCGAGCTCACGCAGATCGAGATGTCTTTATGGGAAAGCGTTGTTGCCGGAGCACGTCCGCTTCCTCCTCTGGCAATCCGGCGTGATTTACCCCGATTTCTTTGGTTGCTGTCACGGCAGATCTTTTCAGCTTGGGCCTATGACAGTTCTCCCAATCAGCGCCGTTCACGTGCGCTGATGCGCAGCATCGCACCGATTATTGGCAAATTCGCCATCCTCTGCCGCCTGCCGGTCGTACGTTCGCTCTTTGAAGATGTCCTCTCCCTGATGGATTCAGGCGCAGGTCCCCTCCAGGAACGAACGACCTCGACCGTTGAATCCGCATCTGGACACCGGTCCAGCAAAGCCAAAGCCTCTTAGTTACCATTTCTGTCGACGTACGCGGGTCCTACCCGCTATCCGATCCTTGTGGACCTGATCCTGCGCTGGCTTACGGTTAGTACCCGTTGGCGTCTGGGCTTGGCCGTTGCATATTC
>DNHA01000327.1 GCA_003486025.1 Micrococcaceae bacterium
GAGCGCGCTCAGGCTATCGGCATCTCGGCAATCACTAGTCAGAAAACGCAAGTTCATCGCACCCCCGGCTTTGATCTTGTGGCCGCCCCACTATTGGTCAGCGGGCAAGCGGTAGGCACCGTCACGGCGTTGTCCGAACACGCCGGAGCAAGCTTCGTGCGCGCCGTATCGGAGGTCGCCGTTTTTGTTTCCGCCCAGGTCACCACCGCAGAACTCGATGAGTCAAAAGCCAAGCTGCTCGAGGCGCAGATGCGCGCCCTCCGTGCGCAGATCTCCCCGCACTTCATCTACAACTCGCTGAACGCCATCGCCTCATTTATCAACACCGATCCGGCCAGGGCACGCGAGCTGGTGATTGAATTTGCTGACTTCACCCGGTATTCGTTCCGCCGGCGTGGTGAATTCACTACCTTGGCCGAAGAGCTCGAGGCAATTGACCGGTACCTGCTCTTGGAAAAAGCACGTTTTGGAGACCGCATCAAGGTCTCCCTGCAGATTGCCCCGGAAGTACTTGCTACCCAGATTCCCTTCCTCTGCCTACAGCCCTTGGTGGAGAACGCAGTCCACCACGGATTGGAAGCACGCCCCGATGGCGGGAGAATCTCGATTACCGCCACCGAGGATGGACTGCACGCGGTAATCAGCGTGGAAGACGACGGAGCAGGTATGGATCCCGAGCAGTTAGCCTCTGTTTTGGCCGGAACTACAGTCAATATGCATGTGGGCCTGCGTAACGTGGATGTCAGGCTACGCCAGCTCTACGGCAATGCCAATGGTCTGCTGATCGATACGGCGCCAGATGAGGGAACGCTTATCACCATGAGAATCCCGAAGTTCCGTCCCCCGCAGACCTTAGAACCAGACGTAATGCCCTAAGCAAAGGTAGAGTTTTAGGCATGATTAATGTGGTCGTTGCCGATGATGAACTTCCAGCAGTAGAAGAAATATCTTTCCTGCTCGGACAAGATTTGCGAATCGGAAAAATCCACCGAGCTACTTCCGGCGCCGGAGCGCTCAAAGCCTTGGAAGAAAACGATGTTGATGCCCTGTTCTTGGACATCCACATGCCTGCGCTGTCCGGACTGGATATTGCCCGAGTCATCTCCCGTTTCGCTCATCCGCCACTGATCGTATTTGTCACCGCTGACGAAGACCAAGCTTTAGAGGCCTTCGAGCTGGCGGCTATCGACTACGTACTGAAACCCATCCGCCCGCAGCGGCTGGCCGAATCCGTCCGCCGCATCTGCGAACTGGTTGAGGACGAACCGGCAAAGCCGGAAATGATTACGGTAGATCAGGGCGGCATCACCAAGCTCATACCGCGTGACGAAATCGGTTTTGTACAGGCTCAAGGTGATTACGCCCGGCTGCATACCCGCGAGTCCAGCTACCTGATTCGTGTTCCGCTCAACGATCTGGAACAGCAATGGGCAGAATCCGGCTACGTGCGCATTCACCGCTCTTACTTGGTCTCCATGGACAAGATCGAAACGGTGCGGTTGCAAACCGGTAAGGCTGCAGTAGTGGTCAACGGTGTTGAACTGCCGATTTCGCGCCGTGCGTTGCCCTACCTGCGCGAACGGCTGGCCGCAAACCGGGTTCGTCCATTGTGAGCGAACCATTAGGCCGCTTTGCCCAGCAACGCCCGCAGCGTGTGCGGGTACAGGCTCCGCAGGATGCAAGCCTGAACATCCCCGCGACGCGCCCCGAGCAGAGCGCCGAAAACTTTTATGTACGTCAGCTGATCCGTTCCCAGCTGCGTCTGGCGGTGGCCGTAGCGGCTGGGTTGCTGATCATGCTGGTGGGGATCTCCGCGATCTTGGTTTTTTGGCCGGTGGTCTCACAGATCATGCTCTTTAATATTCCACTGCCTTGGTGGATTCTGGGTGTAGGTATTTACCCATTGATCATTATTGCCGGCATGCTTTATAACCGGGCAGCAGCGCGTAACGAACTGCGCTACCGGAGCATCTCTCGATGACCAATCTGTTTTCCGTGCTGGCTCTAGTTCTTGTCAGCCTCACCACCATGCTGATCGCCTTCTATGGACTGCGGCTATCTCGTACCACCAGTGACTTTTATGTTGCTTCGCGAACCGTGCGCCCATGGTGGAATGCGTCTGCCATCGGTGGTGAGTACCTCTCGGCAGCCTCATTTTTGGGCGTTGCCGGGCTGATTGTGCTCAGCGGGCAATCCGGGCTGTGGTTTCCGATTGGGTACACGGCCGGATATTTGATGCTCTTGTTATTTGTTGCTGCACCGTTGCGCCGGTCGCAGGCTTATACGATTCCTGACTTTGCCCAGATCCGCTTCGAAGAATCGATCATGCTGCGCAAGATCACCACCTACTTAGTGGTGATCATCTGTTGGTTATATATCGTCCCGCAAATGCATGGTGCGGCGTTAACGCTGTCCATTGCCACCGGGCTCCCTGGCTGGATTGGCCCGCTTATTGTCGCTGCGGTGGTGTGCCTGACAGTAGTCTCCGGCGGCATGCGTTCGGTGACGTTTGTGCAGGCATTCCAATACTGGTTCAAACTTGCAGCCTTGGTGATCCCCACGCTATTTGTACTCTTCCAAGTCTTGCCCGAGTATTCGGTCCCCGAGCGAGCCGCGGCGGTTGCCGGGCAATTGGAATCGATCAGTTCGATGAGCCTGTATGAGACCATCTCGATTATTCTGGCTCTGCTCTTCGGCACGCTCGGTCTACCGCACGTACTGGTGCGTTTTTACACGAATCCGACAGGGCACGCGGCACGCACTACTACGGCGATTGTGCTCTGCCTGCTCTCGGTTTTTTACCTGTTGCCGACCACCTTGGGTGTGTTGGGCATTCTCTACACCAAAGATCTTTCGGCTTCTAACGCTGATGCCACCATCTTGCTCCTACCGCAAAGTGTCTTTGACGGGGTCCTTGCAGATCTATTGACCGCCGTGGTGGTAGGCGGCGCGTTTGCCGCATTCTTATCCACCACCTCCGGGCTGGCAGTCTCTTTGGCCGGAGCACTTTCCCAAGAGTTCTTTAATGGCACCGTGCGCGGTTTTAGAATCTCCACGGTACTTGCCACCGCAATTCCGGTCGTAGTTGCCCTGCTAACCAGCTCGTTGGCATTAGCCGGCGCTATTGGCAACGTCTTCGCGTTTACGGCGTCAACGATCTGCCCGCTGCTACTGCTGGGCATCTGGTGGCGTTCGCTTACTGCACGCGGGGCCATTGCCGGCATGCTGGCTGGGGCTGCGAGCTGCGGGCTCGCTCTGCTCGGTTCGAGCATGGTGCCGAACAATGATTCGTTCTGGGTGTTGATGCTCCGCCAGCCGGCCGCGTGGAGCGTCCCCCTGGCATTTGCAGTGATGATCCTGGTATCCAAAAGATCCAAACGCAAGATTCCCACGAATGTCGACCGCGTCATGGCCTTGCTGCACGTGCCAGAACGCAGCTACAAGTAGTCCTGGCTCAGGTCTAAAAGGTCACCCGGACGAGTCGATATGAGTGGCTAACGAGCTTTCTGCAGTGCAGCCACCTAGGCGTTGTCCCGCCCCCGGTGTTTCGGACGATTTACGGATTTCCGTGAGACTGTTAGCCTCGAATAAACGGTTCGTCTAACGAAAGTTCGTGTAATCCACAGGTTGAAGCTGAGAGGCAAGAATCTGTTTTAGCCGTTGTTCACGTCTCGGCAGGCACGGGGAGGGTGAAAATGTACGTTTTTATCGGCTTTTTTTTAATGATAGTCGTTGCCTTTGGGAGCCCATATTTTTGGGACTCAGCCACTGATCCTTCACGGTACACCGCCATCACGAACTCAGTTGCTTCGGTACTGTTCATAGGAACAGGGTGGCTCATTGACCGGCGGATAGAGCTGAACAAGGCGAAACGCGCAGCGGCTGACATTTAAGGCGCTACTGTCGCGATTTGATAGCTACGTACTGATGCATCCGGATCCCAGGGATTCTAAGTTCAAGTCCGGCATTCTCCGGTGACTCATTGGGAGGAACATTTATGTCCGCAATCCATCCGGTCAATGACCCCTCATGGACTCCGCCCTCACTGATCCAAACATTCACCGGCCATTTGTTCACCGGCATACTGAAATTACTGGTCGTTGCGCTACTTTTCTGGCTGTCCATCCTATTCAGTGACTCCATGAGCGCCAGCTTGGCAACTAGCATTGGCGTGCTGGTGGCGACTCTGATCCTCGGAGAGCTTCTCGCCGTAAGCATAGAACGTCCCTTTGTGATTCGAGGAAGACTCAACGAACCCGGCGGTTGGGGTTATAGCGTACTGCAGTTGTTCACCTACCTTTTGACCGGCACCATGTTTGCCTTCATTGCATGGGTCAATTCAGCCACTGCAATAGTCTTTGTAATTATTCATGCGGCGGTGAATCTGGGTTTATTTTTTCTGATAAGGCCCTGGCAGGCAGGTGAAACTCAGCAAGAGACCGACGCGAAGATTGCTGAGTTCAAAGCCACGACTAAGGAGCACTTCGCAGAGGACATTGTCGAGATTAAAGCACGAGCTCGGGAACGAACTAAAAACGCCTACTACGCTACAGAAGGCAAAAAACGACGCCAGTCAAAATCTGAAGACCAAGACTAAACGCTNNCCGCTGCGGAACATCTGTTCCCTAGCGGCCGCGGCGTGTTTAGTGCGTGAAAATCTAGTCTATCGAGGCCATCAGCTCGACCACACGGTCCAAGAAGGCATCCACCTGCGACTCTTCATAGCCTTCTGTTCCCACTGCGGAGCGGAACTCCACACGGCGTACCGAGTCGACTGCCATAGGCACATCACGCTCGAAGTAATCGATGAGCTGATCGCAAAGGCGGTCAACGTCTTCGATGTTGTAGCTCGCTGCGTTGGCCCGAGAAGGGCGGCGGAAACGCTCACCCTTGGAACGGTGCAAACGTCCGCGCAAGATCGCTGCGAGGCGGCCCACCTGCTGCAGCCACACCTCTTCACCCTGATGGGCAATCAGGTCATCACGCTCGCGTTTAGCAAAGACGTCTTCGAGACGATCCAATGCGCCATCAACTTCACGGGCCTGGTAGCCGCCCTTTTGCGGTGCAAAGGTTGTGCGGCGGATCAGGTGGCTAGTGACCACGGCATCATCGTTTCCACCGCCGTTGAAGGTGGCACGCGCCCGGCTCAGAAACGCATCAACCTGCTTAACGTTGTAGCCGAAGTCCTTGTCCGGGACCCGGGAGAACGGAGCATCTTGTTGCTGCGACACGACTATTCCTTAGTTCTAGACGAAAAGTCATCAGGCGTACCGCGATGATGCGGCACCCTTCAATCTTATGTGTTATGAAAAATTTTGGTGCCATAGGCACACCGAATGGTGCAGATCCGTGTGCGGGCCCACACCATTCGGGTTTAGAAGACTGCGACGCTCCACTCCAAGAAGTGCGAGACGAGGTAGGCCAGCGGGATAGCGAAGAGCAGCGAATCGAGTCGATCCATAATGCCGCCGTGACCCGGCAAGAGGTTACTCATATCCTTGATCCCCAGCTCGCGCTTAACCATCGACTCGGCGAAGTCGCCAGTGGTCGCTGCGATGGTGGTGAAACAAGCGAGAATAACACCAGACCACCAAGGCATTTCCAGCCAGTAGTTCGCGGCCAGCGCGCCGACGGCCATGGAACCAACCATGGATCCGGCAAAGCCTTCCCAAGACTTCTTGGGAGAAATCTTTGGAGCCATGGGGTGTTTGCCGAAGAGCACGCCCACCGCGTAGCCAAATGTGTCGTTACTGACCACAAGTAACAAAATGGTGGTAATCAGTAGATTGCCGTTATCCCCGCGCAGCACCAGCAAGGCGAAACTAAGCAGTAATGGCACCCAACTGATAATGAAGACACTGCTCATCACCGAGGCCACGGCACCATTGAGTCCATCCAAAATCCGGAAGACCAACGCAAGGACCAAGCTACCCAAGTAGGCAAAACTCAATGCATCAAGTCCCCCGAGGATTGCACTTACCGGAAGAAGGACGGATGCCAGATACAGCGGGAACTGCTGCACTTCAGTTTTCGCATAAGTTGTCGCGCGAGCGACTTCCCATGAGCCGATGCCCGCCAAGAGCACGATAAGCGCAACCAGTAACGCAGGTACCCAAAAAAGTCCCACCATGGCCAGGCCAAGCATGCCCAAACCTACCCCAATGGCAGCTGGCAGGTTCCGTCCGGCCCGCGACTTCTTCGGCGGACCACCGATGAGCAGTTCGACTGGAATCTCAGCTTCTTCAGGCTCTGCATGACCAGTCTCGGCTAAGTCTTTGCTATCCGAGTGCGGCGGAGCTGGTGGAGCTTCTGCCAGAAGCTTTGAGGCCTGAGTTTTTTCAACGGACCGCTCGGCGGCAGGAACCGGGGCGAGAAGTGGAGCTTTCGCTTCGGCCTTCGCATTCGCTTTCGATTTGGCCGCATCGTTTGCCGTCTTCGGAGTCTGGACCGGCTTCGGCGTTGCTGCCTGCGCTACTGCCTGCTGCGTCTTTTGTTCAGGCTTCGATGTACCTGGCGTGCCAACCGGAGCTTTCACATTATCCGGACGGATTACCGGCTTGGGTGCGGCATGATCCTTCGGCTTTGGCTTTTCCGCTACCGGGATCTTTACCTTGGCTTCTGCCTTAGGTTCGATACTTTTTGGGGTCGGCTCAGGAGTTTGAGGCGACACACTCGCGGAGGTGCTCGATGGTGAAGCCTGTGGCTTCGCGCTTTCGGACTTCTCCCCCGACAATGCACGCTTAAGTTTCGAGGCGCGGGAGTTTCCGCGTTCGGCTGCTTCGCGCTGCGCGCGAGCTTCTCGCCGAGTCATGGGCTGGTTTTCGCCGGATGCCACTGAGGGCACCGCCGAAGCGTTGCCCTCAGTGTTGTCTGTCGAGCCTGGCATTAGACTTCCAGCAGCTCTGCTTCTTTTTTCTTCAGAATCTCATCGACCGAATCAACGTGTGACTTGGTCAGTGCGTCGAGTTCCTTTTCAGCGCGGCTACCGTCATCTTCACCAATTTCGCCATCCTTGACGAACTTNNTCTTCGCCCTTGGAGCGAGCCAGCTTGACGTATTCTTTACGACGTTCCTCGGTCAGTACCGGAAGCGTCACGCGAATCATCTTGCCATCGCTCGATGGGTTAGCACCGACCTCTGGGTCACCCAGGGCCTTTTCGATAGCTCGCATTGCGGAGATATCGAATGGGCTGATGGTGATAGTGCGTGCTTCAGGCACAGCAAAGGATGCCAACTGCATCAGTGGGGTTGGGGAACCGTAGTAGTCCACCATGACCTTGGAATACATGCCTGGGTGGGCGCGACCGGTACGGATCGTCGCGAAGTCCTCCTTGGCGGCTTCAATGGTGCGGTCCATCTTTTCGGCGGCTTCCGCCAACGTTTCGTCAATCACCGGTACTCCTCAGTACTTTTACCTTGCGTTCCATGCTCCCAGACCCCCGCAGTACGGGCGATTCTGGCAGCGCAGAACAACTACATCTGATTCAATCCTATGTCACGAACACCCTTATGGGGTGACGGTGGTGCCAATCCGCTCGCCGCGAATGGCACGGGCCACATTTCCTTCGCCTTCCATGCCGAAGACCAGCATGTTCAGGGCATTGTCTTGGCACATGGTCATGGCGGTCTGGTCCATCACGCGGATGTCGCGCTGCAGGGCCTCGGAGTAGGTCAGGGTCTGAAGCTTCTGAGCGTTTGGATCCTTCTTTGGATCCGCGGTGTAGACACCATCTACGCCGCTCTTGGCCATCAGCACTTCGTCAGCGTCAACTTCGAGGGCGCGCTGGGCAGCCACGGTGTCGGTGGAGAAATATGGCAGGCCGGGNNCCGGCGCCGAAAATGACCACACGATCTTTTTCCATGTGGCGGATGGCACGGCGTGGAATGTAATTCTCCGCTACCTGGGCCATGGCAATGGCTGACTGGACGCGGGTTTCGACTCCGCACTGTTCCAAGAAGTCCTGCAGCGCCAGGCAGTTCATGACGGTGCCAAGCATGCCCATGTAATCCGCGCGGGAGCGATCCATGCCAGCGGCTGACAGCTCGGCGCCACGGAAGAAGTTTCCGCCGCCGACAACAATGGCCACTTCTACTTCGCCAACGGTCGCTGCGATCTGTTCTGCAATGCCACGCACGGTGGTCGGATCAACACCGACGTTACCTCCGCCGAAGACCTCTCCGGAAAGCTTTAGCAGGACGCGGCGTCGTTTAGTTTCTGGACTGGTTGGCATGGAATCTATCTCCTGGGGGTTGAGAATTCTATTTCCGGATCTCAAAACTATCTTGCCATCCGGGCTCAAGAAAAGGGAGGGAGTCACCGAGTATGCTCGGTGGCTCACCTCCCTTGTCCTGGTTAGCCGCCGGTCAACGGCGACTGTCGCTTACTGTGTGGCTGAACCCTTAGGCACCAACACGGAAACGTGCGAAGGCAACTGGCTGGGTGCCAGCTTCTTCGAAGACCTTGGCTACGGACTTCTTTGCGTCCTTAGCGAATGCCTGGTCAACCAATACGATTTCCTTGAAGAAACCGGTCAAACGGCCTTCAACGATCTTGGTAAGGGCAGCTTCTGGCTTGCCCTCTGCGCGTGCGGTCTCATCGGCGATGCGACGCTCGTCAGCAACCTTGTCCGCAGGAACTTCTTCGCGGGACAGGTAGATTGGCGACATTGCTGCGGTGTGCACGGCAACATCATGTGCAACGGTTGCTGCAGCTTCGCTGTCAGCGTCAACAGCCATCAGAACGCCAACCTGTGCTGGCAGGTCCTTGCTGGTCTTGTGCAGGTAAGCTGCAACCTTTGCACCCTCAATGCGGGCGACACGGCGGACAACGATCTTCTCGCCGAGGATTGCGCCCTCTTCGATAACGATCTCAGAAACAGGCTTGCCGTCTAGCTCGTAAGCCAGCAGTGCTTCGGCATCTGCCGCGCCGGATGCCACAGCGGCATCCAGAACCTTGTTTGCCAGCTCGATGAACTTCTCGTTCTTGGCGACGAAGTCGGTCTCGCAGTTGATCTCGACCATGACACCAACGGTGCCATCGACCTTAGCGGCAACAAGGCCTTCTGCGGTCGAACGGCCTTCGCGCTTGGTAGCGCCCTTCAGACCCTTGACGCGGATGATCTCGATGGCCTTCTCGGCATTGCCGTCAGCCTCGTCGAGAGCCTTCTTCACGTCCATCATGCCAGCGCCGGTACGTTCGCGCAGAGCCTTGATATCAGCAGCGGTGTAGTTTGCCACGTGCATCCCCGTTCACTAGGAGGTTTCAAGTTTATGACGCTCGTGGGACGGGGCGGATAACCAACCCGTCCCACGAGACTTTTTTGAGTATCCTTCCGCCCACGCTAGCGCGCGGAAGCAAACTCTAAGAGATAGTCAGATGACTACTTGGCTTCTGGAGCCTCTTCAGCAGCAGCCTCGGCTGGTGCTTCGGTTGCAGCTTCGGCAGGAGCCTCAGCCTTTGCCTTTTCGCCTTCGAGAAGCTCGCGCTCCCACTCAGCCATTGGCTCTGCAGCGCCCTCGGTCTTGCCAGCAGCCTTGTTGTTCTTGGCGATGAGGCCTTCAGCAACGGCGTCTGCAACAACGCGGGTCAACAGGTTGACGGAGCGGATTGCGTCGTCGTTGCCTGGGATTGGGTAGGTTACTTCGTCTGGATCGCAGTTGGTGTCCAAGATGGCAACAACTGGGATGCCCAGCTTGCGAGCTTCGTCGATAGCCAAGTGTTCCTTCTTGGTGTCGACGATCCAGATTGCGGAAGGGGTACGGGTCAGGTTGCGGATACCACCGAGGTTGTTCTGCAGCTTGGTCAGCTCGCGCTTGAGCAGCAGAAGTTCCTTCTTGGTGTGGCCCGAACCGGCAACGTCCTCGAAGTTGATCTCTTCCAGTTCCTTCATGCGCTGAACGCGCTTGGAGACGGTCTGGAAGTTGGTCAGCATACCGCCGA
>DNHA01000347.1:0-360 GCA_003486025.1 Micrococcaceae bacterium
CATCTTGCGTCACCAATATGACTGGCAACACATGCAATGTGTCATGATTTGCTGGAGAATACATACGTTTTGTAAAGGTGTGAATAATGGCTACACAAACCGCGGGGTCCTTGACCATGGGTGATGTCTTGGCTTTGCCGGTAGTCCAAGAAGCGGATCCACTGGTTCTCTCCGGTGCGGGAAATCTGGATGCGAAACTGCGTTGGGTCCACGTCACCGAATCTGCAGACAACGTTGATCTGCTCTTTGGACGCGAGGTGGTGCTGACGACCTTGCGCAATGTGGAACCAACAGTGGTGCGGTTGCGCTCATTCATGAACCAGCTGGCCCAGGCTGGCGCCGCCGGAGTGATTGTTGAAC
>DNHA01000347.1:404-8429 GCA_003486025.1 Micrococcaceae bacterium
CGTTTTGTGCAGATCACCGAGGTCATCCATGAACGGCTGGTTTCCGAACAACTGGCCGCCGTGCAGTTCTCCCGCAATGTGCACGAAATCTACACCGAACTATCGCTTAATGAAGCTGATGAGCAGCGCATCGTGGAACGCACCTCCGAGCTGCTTGGCGCTCCGGTAGTCCTCGAAGACGTACGCCACCACGTGCTGGCTCACGCCGGAGCCGGATACGGCGCCGAATCGGTGCTGGCACATTGGATGAACCGCTCAAAATTTGTTGGCTACGCGGAACAAACCGGGCGTGGACACGGCACCGAAAACTGGCTGCAAACCCCGGTAGGCGCGGTGCGTAACCGGTGGGGCCGGTTAGTGGTTCCGGATGAACTGGACGATGAACACAACGCAGCACTGGTTCTTGAACGTGCCGGACAGACCCTGACGATCGCCAGGCTCTCCGGGCGTGACCAGCGTGAATTGCTCTATCAAGCACGCACCTCCATGATGCATGAGCTGCAGCAACATCATTCATATACAGACAAGGAAGTCGCTGTCCGCGCCCAATCCCTGGGCCTAGACAGCGGATCGCACTATGTGCCGCTAGTCATCGCCCTTGCCGAAGCGGAGAACTACAGCCCCACAGACCTGCAGCTTCGCGAACGGGAAGTGCTGGAAGTGATTGACCAAGTGGCAGAAAACATGCGAGTGGGAGTACTTGCAGGCTCACTGCGCTCAGGATGCCTTGCCGTCATTGTGCCGGTATCCGCCAAGCAGCTGGTGGCCAACGCCTTGCAACGGTTTACCCGCCAACTGACCGAAATGCTCACAACGCATATTGCCATCGGGGTGGCAGCGGAGGAGACCAGCATCGGTGCCAGCGCTCGCCGGTTGGAAGAGGCCGCACACGTGGCCGAGATTGTCCCGAACCTTCCTACCCGGGCCCGTCCCTATTATCGTTTTGCCGATCTGCGTCTGCGCGGGGTGCTTTCTGCCATGGGGCAGGATGCACGAATGAGAAGCTTCGCGCTGACCGAACTGTCTGGATTGCTTTCCCCAGTGGACCCAGATGGACTCGAACTGCTGGAACTGTTTCTCAACCATGGGGGCAACAAGAGCACCCTGGCTAAGGAAAGCTACCTCTCCCGCCCCACGCTGTACGCGCGGTTGGCAAAACTGGAAGACAAGCTTGGTGTTTCGCTGGGAAGCGCCGAGTCCCGGGCGAGCCTGCAGGTTGCGTTGCTCTGGTATCGAATGCATGGATAACAGCGAGGCTAGGCATGCACGGCACGCCCATTTTCGAATTATGGCTTCGCAGCTGCGAGCCATGCAGATTGAGACCGCGGGGTTCCGTTCAGCATCGCCTCCAGCATGCAGCAGATTTTCCCAAGGCTAATCCCAGCTTCGGTTTCAACCTTCGCTGCCATACGGTTTGCGTGCATCGGGCATGCTCTGGGTTGACCACTCGGCGATCCATGGACCGGTATTTTCGGAAACATCGCGCACGCCGTCTTCTAGCCACTCAAAATCTCCAGCCAAGAGTTTGGCTGCAATTTGTTCATCACGGTGGGTGGTGTTGTTCCACAGGTGCTTAAAATGTTCTTCGCATCGTTTCGTCGCCTGTTCACAAAACGCTTGTGCGAGCGTCTCGGCTGAGAACCTTTCCGGTGCTCCAGCAACATGCAAGGACAGCGTCTTCGTGATTGTTGCTGCCATTGCAAAAAGCTCGGCACCGATATCTACGATGTGGCCAAGGAAGACTTGCTGTTTATCCATGCCGGCCTGCCAGCGCGCCATCCCCGCAAATGTTTGACGTGCCAGGCGCCTGGAGCTGCGTTCAATATATCGCAGGTGCTTGGCCAGCGGCCCTTGTTCCGAAAAAGACCCCGGCACGGTCCCGGCTCCAACCATAAGTTTGGGTAACCAGCGGGCGTAGAAGCCGGACGCATCAACGGCCGCTCGGGCTTTGTCCTCCAGACTGGAACCAGCCTGCGCTAGCGCTCCGGCTGCTTGCAAGTGTGCGTCCACCGCTTCGCGGGCAATCAGCAGGTGCATGATTTCGGTAGAACCTTCGAAGATGCGGTTAATGCGTAAATCACGCAGCAGCTGTTCGGCGGGCACCGCTCGTTCGCCACGGGCGGCTTGGGAGGCAGCTGTTTCGTATCCTCGACCGCCACGAATCTGAATTAGCTCATCAACAATTTTGCAAGAGACCTCGGAACTGTAGAGCTTGGCCAGAGCGGCTTCGATCCGGACATCTTTCATGCCTGCGTCTGCCAGGCTCGCGCTCAGCTCGAAGACCGCTTCCAGAGCGTAGGTGCTCGCTGCCATATAGGAAAGCTTGGCGGCAACTGCTTGGTGCTTGCCTACAGGCAGCCCCCATTGCACTCTGGCGGCGGACCATTCGCGAGCGATTTTGGTGGACCATTTTCCTGCTCCAGCGCACATGGCAGGAATCGACAATCGACCGGTATTTAATGTGCTCAGCGCAATTTTCAGCCCAGAACCCTCACGGCTCAAGCGATTTTCTACCGGAACCTGCACCGCGGAGAACCGTGTCACGCCATTTTCGATTCCACGCAGTCCCATGAAAGCGTTGCGATTTTCTACGGTGATGCCGGCGCTGTTTGCTTCCACGATAAAAGCGGTAATGCCGCCCTTGCCTGCGGGTTCGGCTCCTTGAGCCTCATGTGGTTTGACCAGCGCCATGACGACGAGCAGGTCGGCAACTACACCATTGGTGGTCCAGAGCTTTGAGCCTTCGACAACGTAGTGGGTTCCGTCTTCGCTGAGCGTTGCGTAGGTACCTAGTCTGGCCGGATCAGAGCCCACATCATTTTCGGTGAGCAGGAAAGCACTGATCTCGCCGGCGGCACAACGCGGAAGATAGGTGCGTTTTTGTTCCGGCGTTCCAAAGCTTTTGACCGGTTCTGGCACGCCGATTGATTGGTGAGCCGAAAGCAGCGCACCGAGGGCAGGGGACACCGAACCAACTCGCATTAAAGCCCGCCCGTAATCAAGCAAGCTCAGCTCCAATCCACCGTATTCTTCGGGGATCTTCATACCAAAGGCGCCCACCTCGCGGAGCGCTTTGATGTATTCCTCGGGAATGCGCGCAGCTTGTTCAATGCGCGATGCGTCGAACCCGTCGAGGACAGGGATTAACTGCGCAAGGAATTTTTCGCCACGCGCTGCGGATTGCGCATCTTGCACTGGCATGGGAGTAATGAGCGAAAAGTCCACGTCGCCCATGTAGACGCCTTTGGCGAAACTAGGACGTTCCCACGTCTGTTCCCGGGAGGCCTCGGCAACTTCTCGCGCGCTTGCTGCATCAACATGGGTACTAACGGGTTCCGGGTTCGGACACATGGCAGATCCTTTGCACTCCAGGCGTTGTTGCCCTGGTGGCATGCTCGCCTGTCCTCTGGTGGCCCAAGCCTAGCCCTGATTCTGCCAAGAGGGTAGAGAAGAAGAAAACCCCCTGCAAAGTCCTTCATAAGCAAAAGCTGCCGCGAGGCATTAAATCCTTTTTATGCCCGGCAGGTATTTTTAGGCGGCTATTTATTGGATGTGGGGTCTAGGCGCACGCAGCAGTGTCCGGTTTCCGGTGATACCGGACAAGGCGTATACGGGGCGTCACTGGTTTCTACGACGGCTCCAAGAAGTTCTCGGTTCATCATGCACACGGTGTCCCTGAATTGTGCGGATAACTGATGGAAAGGGCAATCGGTCAGATGAATTGAACCTGCCTTGTCAGTTTGGGGAAGATATCCGCCTTGAGTGAGCATCTGATCCAGGGACTGGCTGGACGCCGCTAAGGCTTGGCCCGACTCGCGGGATACCTCGGCGAGCAATTCATTGACCGGACGTTGCTCTTGTGTGGCGCGTTCGATGGCTTGGGCCATGATATGGGCGGCCAAAGTATATTCGCGGTGCGGGACGCTGGCTTCAATTTCCTGGGTAACGAGCGAATACAGTTTTGACGGCCGGCCGGAGCCGGGGCCGCTAGTTTCACCGAGTTTTCTGAATTCGTAGGTCAGCAGTCCTTCCTTCGCCAGGCGTTCAAGCTGGAAGGACACGGTATTTCTGGGCAGATCCAGCGCTTGCGCGACGGCATCACGGCTAGCCGGTGCGGTGGTGCGGCGCAGATATTCATAGATTTTTGCCCGCAGGGGATCGGCCAATGCCGAGACGGCGTGGACCGAACGTTTACGAGAAAAGAGTTGCATATAAACAGTCTAAATCTAAAGTTGCAATTTGTTGACTTAGAAGCCCTCGAGTTCTAAAGTTGTGATTACTACTTTTAGAAAGGAGGGGTCAGCATGTCTTCAATAACAGCGAGATCCTCAGAATTGCGGTCGCAGGCGTTGGAGCACCAAGCATTCTTGTTGTTGCGGACCATCTTCACGGTGGCGCCGATCTTGTTCGGGCTGGACAAGTTTTTCAACTTGCTCACCGATTGGACCCATTACCTCGCGCCGCTGGCAACCGACATCATCCCGGTGTCGCCGGAATTGTTTATGTACGCCGTAGGCGTTGTGGAAATTGCTGCCGGCATCTTGGTGGCATTGCGGCCGAAGCTCGGTTCGGTGGTGGTAAGCCTCTGGTTGCTGGGGATCATCGTGAACCTGCTGATACTTCCTGGCTACTTCGATGTCGCATTGCGTGACTTCGGTCTGCTGATCGGAGCGTTGGCATTAAATCGTCTGGCCTCGGCCCGAACGGCACTACAGCGCTAAATAACCGCAGAAAAATAAAGCTGGCAGCCGCCTCCCTGTGGGGGAGCGGACCGCCAGCTTTGTTGGTTGAAAATATCTGGAGCTTCGCTAGATCTTATTTGCCGCTTCTTTGAGAACTGAGCGCAAGATCGATTCGATCTGATCAAATTCTGGTTGCGCGATGGTCAATGGTGGAGCCAGTTGAATCACCGGATCGCCCCGATCATCTGCGCGGCAATATAGCCCGGCTTCCCACAGTGCAGGGGATAGATACTGTCGTAGCAACCTTTCTGATTCATCATCGTTAAAGGTTTCTTTGGTCTTCTTGTCCTTGACCAGTTCAATTCCATAGAAGTAGCCGGCCCCGCGCACATCGCCCACGATATCGAGATCCTTGAGCTTAACTAGCGTCGCTTTGAAGTTATCGGCATTGTTCTTGACGTTATCGTTGAGCCCCTCGCGCTCAAAAATATCAAGATTCGCCATTGCCACGGCCGCAGCCACCGGATGGCCGCCAAAGGTGTAACCATGGTAAAAAGTGGTGTCGCCCTTGGTGAACGGCTCAAAGAGCTTGTCTGAAACCACCATGACACCCAATGGAACGTACCCACTGGTCAGTGCCTTGGCCGAGGTGATGATATCCGGGACGTAGCCGAAGTCGTTGCAAGCAAACATCGAACCGATGCGACCAAAGGCGCATATAGTCTCATCGGAGACGAGCAGGACATCGTATTCGTCACAGATTTCGCGGACGCGATCAAAATAGCCAGGAGGTGGCGGAAAACAGCCACCGGAATTCTGCACAGGTTCCAAGAACACCGCAGCGACGGTATCGGCACCTTCGAATTCAATGGCTTCACGGATTCGCTCCGCAGCCCAAAGCCCGAAGTCCTTCTCGTTGTCGGCAAACATTTCCGGGGCCCGGTAGAAGTTGGTGTTTGGAACTCTGAAGGTTCCCGGAACCAGTGGCTCAAACGGAGTCTTCATATCCGGCAGGGAAGTAATTGCCAGAGCGCCCTGCGGGGTTCCGTGGTAGGCCAAAGCCCTGGAAATAACTTTCGTTTTTCCCGGGAACCCCTTCATCTTAAAATGCTGTTTGGCCAGTTTGAACGCTGACTCAACGGCTTCGCCTCCACCGGTGGTGAAGAAGACTCGGTTTAGATCTCCTGGGGCATAGTGCGCTAGGCGTTCGGCGAGATCAATCGCAGGCTCATGGGCGTAAGACCACAGCGGCATGAAAGCCAGTTTTTCTGCCTGTTTTGCTGCTGCTTCGGCTAGTTCCGCACGCCCGTGCCCGGCGTTAACAACAAAGAGCCCGGAGAGTCCATCGATATATTCTTTGCCTTGATCGTCATAGATCTTATGCCCGCTGCCGCGGGAAATAATTGGTACGGTCCCGCCATCGTGAAGACCTGAATGGCGCGCCATGTGCATCCAAAGGTGGTCGCGGGCAGCTTGCTGTCGATCGGTACCGCGTGGAGTATTGCTCATCGTGTCCCCCAGTTGTATTCCTGTTTTTTCAGTGAAAGATACGTGTATGTATTGGTGCTGACAACGCCTTCGGTACCGCGAATTTTACTGATGACTCGCAAGAGATCCTCATCGCTGGTGCAAATTACTTCGGCCAAGATGTCTGCGCTTCCCGCGGTCACCACGCAGTAGTCCACTTCAGGTACTTCTGCGATTCGGTCTGCCGTGGAGTTGATGTCGCTTGAGGCGATTATTCCGATCATTGCCTGCCGGGTGAATCCCAGCTCCAATGGATTGGTTACCGCAACGATTTGCATGGCTCGGCTGTCCACCAATTTCTGCACGCGCTGGCGAACTGCCGCTTCACTCAGGCCCACTGCTTTGCCGATGGCTGCGTAGGAGCGTCGCCCATCCTCTTGCAGCTGCTCGATGATTTCTTTGGAAATTTCATCGATGGTCGCCGCTACGTGGTTATGCGGTGGCAGAGTCATTCGTTATCGACCTCCCGGGTCTTTCGATGCGTAGTCGCCACCCAAGAACTGCCGGCGTTTTGGGTATAGCACCGACCATACATCTACTGATCCAGTTGCGAAAGAGGCAATTTTTATTGTTTCCAGCATTAGAAACACAGATTTAACATCGATACTTGCGTGAATCCCTTGTTTCGCTGGAGAAGAGCTGACATTATGAACGTCATTGATATCTTGTGTGGCGCGTCACAGTCGCCAAACTGTTTGAGCCCTCAATGTTAGGACGGAATCATGTCTCCCCAGCGACGACAACTACCTGAAGATCCACAAATCCGCGCTCTGGTCGAAGCGATGAGCCAGCGCTCAATGTCACGCCGCGGAGTTTTGGGAGCCGCCGGCGCGCTGGGTTTGGGTGGGCTCCTAGCAGCCTGCGGAACCGGTGGCAAAAGTGCTGGGAGCTCAGCGCCAGCGGTCAGCGTCGAAGATATTTCCGCTACCGATCCGACGGTGAACTGGGCGAACTGGACGCTTTACCTTGACTATGACGAAAAGAGCAAAACCTACCCGACACTTGACCAGTTCAAAGACAAGACCGGTATCAGCGTTAAATACGTTGAAGACATTGATGGAAACGACACCTACTACGGAAAAGTCCAAGGGCAGCTCAAAGCGGGACAAGATATTGGTCAGGACCTCATCACGCTCACTGACTGGATGGCCGGGCGCGTCATTCGCCAGGGGTACACCCAAGAACTTGACCACGCAAACATTCCGAACCTCGCAAATCTTCTGCCAGATCTGAAAGATGTCGACTTCGATCCAGGCCGCAAGAACTCGGTCACCTGGCAGACCGGCTACGCCGGAATCGCTTGGAACAAAAAGAAGTTCCCTAAGGGGCTGAAAAATGTCTCAGACCTTTGGGATCCCGCACTCAAGGGACGGGTCACCGTGCTTGACGAAATGCGCGACACCATGGGGTTGCTGATGCTTGACCGTGGGGTGGATATCACCGGCCAATGGGGTGAGAACGAATTCGGCACCGCCCTCGATGACCTGCGCAAAAATATTGGAAATGGCCAGATCCGCCAGGTCAAGGGCAACTCGTACAAGTCAGATTTCATCTCTGGAGATGCCATCGCAGGCATTGTCTGGTCCGGAGACATAGTGCAGATGAACTTCGAAAATGATGACCAGTGGGAATTTTCCATCCCTGAAGCTGGCGGCACGCTGTGGAGCGATAACCTCATGGTTCCCATTGCTTCACCACGTAAAGCCAATGCCGAGAAGCTGATGAATTTCTACTACGAACCGAAGGTAGCTGCCGAGGTCGCCGCCTACGTGAACTTCATCTGTCCCGTGCTTGGCGCCAAAGAGGAGATGGAAAA
>DNHA01000286.1:0-128 GCA_003486025.1 Micrococcaceae bacterium
CTAGATGATCGCGGTATGACCATCGAGCTGACTGCGGCCGCACGCAAGCTTTTGGCCGAGCGTGGCTACGATCCAGCCATGGGCGCTCGTCCACTGCGTCGTACGATCCAGCGCGATATTGAAGATCA
>DNHA01000286.1:249-684 GCA_003486025.1 Micrococcaceae bacterium
GGTGGAACCGGTGAGCTGGAAGGCGAACCGGCACCAGCTGCGTTGGAAAGCTAGAGCCTAGGCAATAAGAACCGCGGGTGGGGTATTCGGATAACTTCCGAATACCCCACCCGCGGTTTTTTAACCTAGTTTTTAACTGCCTTGGCCACCAATTCGGTGAGCATTTTGAGATGCGTTTGGTCCAGAGCGGTGATCGCAAAAGAAGTCGGCCACAAAGTCCCCTCATCTAACTGCGCCACGTCGTTGAAGCCGAACGTCAGATAGCGTGCTTCAAACTTCTTGGCATCTTGAATGAAGCACAAAACCTTGCCGTCAAGGGCATAGGCAGGCATCCCGTACCAGAGCTTTGGCTCCAGCTGTGGAGCCGTGCTGGTGATCAACTGGTGCAAACGCTGAGCTAGTTCCTTGTCGCTTCCTTCGAAGGAAGCGATTTTT
>DNHA01000286.1:744-1985 GCA_003486025.1 Micrococcaceae bacterium
TTTAGCTCGGCTGCACGTTCTTTCATTGCGGCTTTTTCGGCCGCGCTGAATCCCTGGGATTCCGGCATATTCGTATACTCCTAAGCGCTTTGATTGATGCGGACCATATTTCCTGACGGATCGCGGAAGGCGCAATCACGCGGTCCCCAGGGCTGCTCGATCGGTTCCTGCAAGACTTCTGCCCCGCTGGCGCTGACGGTTTGGAATACCGAGTCCAAATCATTGACGGATAGCACCAGGCCACCCAGCGCTCCCTTGGCAACGAGTTCCGCGAGAGCGGCCGCGTCCTGATCTGAACGTCCAGCTCCTGGCGCAGAGAGTACCAAGTTCAGACCGGGCTGCCCAGATATTGCTAAAGATACCCAGCGGAAGCCGCCGTGAGCCACATCCGAGACAACCTCAAGGCCCAACGCATCACGGTAGAAAATCAACGATTCGTCCACATCAAGTACGGTAACCGGAATATACTGCACACTAATATTTGTCATGAATTCAGCCTAGTCTCGTGGAAAATTCCGTGCTTCTTCAAAACTGCTCAGAATCGTGGAGGGCGCATCAGGATCTTGGCAATGCACGCCGGGATCTCTTCGGTCGCTAAATGCTCACGTGCCGCATAAGCCGAAGGGGATTCACCAACTATCTCGGTGAAGCGGCTGCTGAAGGAACCAAGCGAACTCCACCCAACAGCCATGGCAGCGTCGGTTACCGAAACTCCGGAGCGCAAGAGCACCATGGCTCGTTCAATACGTCGGGTCAACAAATATGAATATGGGGTCTCTGCGTAAGCGCGCTTAAACTCCCGGGAAAAATGTGCGGGGGACATCAGTGCACGCCCTGCCATCGCAGGAACATCCAACGGTTCCGCAAAATGCCGATCCATGAGGTCCCGAGCCCTGCGCAGATGAGCCAGAGTGGCCAGATCCATTAGGTGCGTTTCCTCAAGACCAAGTACAGGCCGAGGCCCACACAGCACAGGTACACCCCGGTTACCGCCAGCCAGCCGGTAGTGAACCCGCCAGGCGAGGAGATCAACGCACCCATAGCCAGTGGTCCAAAAGTAAACCCGGCAAATTGCCCGGCCGAGACAATGCCGGTGGAACTACCTAGCGAAGCGGCTGGAACCGCGCGTAGCAACGCGGCCATCAGCACCACCGAAACTCCAAGGGCTGCCGCGCCATGCAGGAGCACCGCAAGCCATAGCAGCGGCGCAGAATGCTGTACCTGGGCTTGCCAGAAGGTCA
>DNHA01000286.1:1990-8969 GCA_003486025.1 Micrococcaceae bacterium
CAATTTGGGTGCAGAGACTCCTCGCGACATCAGCGCGCCCCAGCCGATGCGGGCAGCCACGCCGAAGGCTCCTGCCACCGCAGCGGTCAAGCCGCCTAGGAGCAATGAAAAGTGCAATTCACGCACCGCAAACAAGGGAAGGTACACGTTGGTTGCCTGCACCCCCATGCCGTTGATGAAGCCAAAGGCAGTCAGCGTGATAACGATGAAACGAGTCGAAGGGCCGGTGCTGACTGCCGCACCCTTTGGGGTTTTATTCTGCGCCAGCGGAAGCATGGCGGTTGCGTTGATCAGCCTGACCGTCAACACCCCGAGCACCGCGGCAAGTATCGCTCCGGCCAATGAAGCCCCGCGCCAGCCTATCCAAGCGGCCAGCAACGGGAATCCGAGGCTACCTACCAGCTGGCTTACCTGCACGCCGGATTGTTTGATGCCCGTCCACGTGATGCGTTGTTCCCGCGGTACACGTTGGACCAGCACCCGGTTGGTTACCCCATTGGGAAAGGACTGTGCGAAGCCAGCGAACATCGCCGCCACAAGAAGCAGCGCGTAGCCACTGGGAATTGCAGCCAAGGCAAGCGCAGCAGCGGATAGCCCGAAAACAATGATGAATAAGCTGGCATCGGTGCGCCGATCCGCGAACTTGCTGAAGGCGGCGTTGCCTATCGCTGCGCAACCGAAGCATACGGTGGCAAGCAAACCGAACTGCGTCTCGCTGATTTGCAGGTCCGAAATAACCAGATCGCTGGTGGCACTGAGCCCGTAGGTAAACAGCGGGGCGATACCTACTGAGGCCAGGAGCACCAGCAGCAAGCCGGCTCCGGGTTTGGCCGTATGCTGTTGCATCGCGCTCCCTGATTCGTGGTTGTCCGTCCTTAGTGTTGCATATTGCTTGGCTGATGTGTCACAAAAAAGACTCCAGCGCTTGGGTGGGCTTGGTTACGGGAATAGTATGTGGCAGGTGAATACTTTTACCGTCCGTTCAGCCCGTACCAGCGACGTCGCGAAAATCAGGGATCTTGTGCGCCCGCTCGCGGTAGACCGAATCTTGCTGGATAAGGAAGCGGTAACCTACTACGAGTCCATTCAAGAGTTCGTCATCGCCGAAGACGCCAGCCGCGGCGAAGTCGTCGGCTGTGGTGGGCTGCACGTGATCTGGGAGGATATCGCAGAGATCCGCACGCTTGCCTCCAGCAGCGACTACCGCGGCCAGGGCGTTGGGCATGTGCTGATTGAAGAATTACTGCGCAGAGCCAAAGAGGTCGGGGTGTCCCGGGTATTCTGCCTGACCTTCGAAGTGGAATTTTTTGAACGTCACGGGTTCACCGTGATGGCCGATCAATCGGCGGTTGACCAAGAGGTGTATCAGGAACTGCTGCACTCGCGGGATGAAGGCGTGGCAGAATTCCTGGACCTAGCGCGGGTGAAGCCGAATACCTTGGGCAATACCCGAATGATCTTGACCTTCTAGTCCATCGAGTCGTAGCGTGCGCGGAAAAGCAGGTAAACCGCGTAGGCCAGCAGTCCAGCACCGATGGCCGCAAGCGCGGCAGAACCGAAACTTTGGTCTCGGATGGCTTTGAGCGCCCCATCAATTCCCGTTGCTTCTTCGGGGTCATGCTGAATTGTGGCGACAATAAAAAGCAAGCCAAGAGCTCCAAGCACCAGGCCCTTGGCGACGTAGCCGATTGTTCCAGTGATTTTCACTGCCGGTGAGACCGCGGTGCCACCAGTGGTTTTCAGGTCCTTGAGGAATCTGCGGGTCACCCCGCGGAAGACGAAAAACCCGCCTACGCCGATCACCGTGGCACCAAAAATAATCAAAGCGATCTGCCCGGCCGGGTGCCCCATCAGCTCACCGCTGAGGCTTGTAGCGGTCTTCTTTGAATCGCTGCCGCTACCGATGGCATAACGGCTGAACGCGCCGCCGGTGAGCAGAAAAACTAGTCCGGTGGACACAAATTTTACGCGCGTACGCAGCTTGTCGCTGTGGAGGAACGCCTGAGAAATATTCCACAAACCCAAAAGCAGGGATCCGGCGGCACAGACCCACAGCAGCACTTCACCAAATGGTTGCGACGCGAGAGCCTGGATGGCACCGCTCTGATCTGCCTGAGCGGATCCACCGGTGGCGAGCACCAAGGCCAACACGCCTATCACGCCGTGCAATATTGCGTTGGCCACGTAACCGAACCTGGCCAATCGTTCAAACCAAGGGTGATCGGCTGCCCTGCGGGCGGCATTAGCTGCGTCTGCGCTTGCATTCATAGCCATAGCATAGGACGGTACTGCCTCAAATACGTTAACTGGCGCGCGTAGCTCAGCTTGGCAGTCGGATGCCTGTTTCTTCAGCAAGCGCTAATCCGTCGCTCAGCAGCCCGGCCAGTGCGCGTTCACGTTGCTCAAGCGGAGCATCAAGCTTGTGCAGGGCGACAAAGCCGGCGTGGTTTTGAAGCGCTAAATCCATCAGGAAAGTTTCGCGGTGCACGGGTTCCTCGTGGGCCCGCAAGATTGCCATCATCGCCCCGCGGACCTGGCGGTCGGTGCCCTTCCACGCTTGGCCCTTGGGCGCGTAGTGCGGTGCGGGTTGCCCGGCTTTAATCCACGCGCAGTGTTCATAGACCGGGCAGGCATCACATTTTGGTGAGCGTGCCGTGCAGATCAGCGCACCGAGCTCCATGACCGAGATGTTCCACAGATTGGCGCTGGAGTCCTCCTCGGGTTGCACCTGCTTGGCACGGGCGAACTCGCTGGCCCGGGGATTCGGCTCGGGCAGCGCCATTCCACCGAATAACCGGGCATGCACGCGGCGGATGTTGGTATCAACGACTACGGTGCGTTGCCCGTAGGCGAAACAGGCAATGGCCGCGGCGGTGTACTCGCCGACCCCCGGAAGCGCGCGCAGCTGTTGTTCGGTTTGGGGAACTTCTCCGTTGTACTGGGTGGTGATTTCAATGGCGGCCGCATGCAAGCGCATGGCGCGGCGCGGGTAGCCTAAACGGCCCCAGGCTTTTAGCGCTTCAGACAGGGGCTCGGCGGCCAGGTCTTGCGGCCGTGGCCAGCGGTGCATCCACTGCTCCCAGACCGGTAGCACGCGCACCACCGGAGTTTGCTGCAGCATGAATTCGCTGACCATAACGGCCCAGCCGCTGACGCCCGGACGACGCCACGGAAGGTCGCGGGCATTGTGTTGGTACCAGTGATTAATTTGTTGGTGGATTTCTTGCACATATCCACTCTAAGCGAGCCGATTCACGGTGTGGAATCGGCCTGCATTGCCGGGCTGAGGCTCAGCGATGAACTAGCCTTAAGCCATGAGTAATGCATCGGGGGGAAAATCAGCGGCCAGCGTCTATCGCCGCCGGCGCATTGCCGTGGCCGTGATCGCTTTAGCCATCGTCGGCTTGCTGGTTTGGGGCGGCGTAGCATTGGCCGGAATTCTTGGAGCCAGCACGCCAGCGGAAAGCAAACCGCAGGCGGTTCCGAGCAGTTCGCCAACCCCTGATGAGTCCGCCACACCGGACACGGGGGACAAGTGCTCTTCGGATGAGGTGAAGATTACCGCCAGCACCGATGCCAGCTCGTATCCTACCGATAAGCAACCGGTGTTGATCCTTGGCATTGAGAACAGCTCAGAGCGTGAGTGCGAATTGAACGTGGGTACCACCCAGCAAGAATTCTTGATCACCAGTGGCAACGACCGCATCTTCTCCACTCTCGACTGCCTGACCGATGGTGAAGATGTGGCAATGAAAATGAAGCCAGGACAAAAAGAATCCGCTCGCTTCACCTGGTCCCGGCAGCGCTCGGCCCCGGGCTGCAAATCAGTGAACGTGAAACCACGTCCGGGAACCTACAAATTCACCGCCGCCTTGGGTGAAAATATTTCGGAGCCGGTGACTTTCCGGCTGGACTAGATGTAGCGGTCCAAAAGTGAGGACTCGGCCATCCGGGCCAGGCCTTCCCTGATCGAACGCGCGCGCTGTTCGCCGACGCCTTCGATTTCCATCAGCGAGGTGGTGGACGCCGCCATCAGGTGCTGCAAATTGTCGAAGGACGCCACCAGCCGTTCGCCGATAGCCTTGGGCACCGTGCGGATCTGTGAGAGCAGCCGGTAACCCTTGGGGGTCAGCTGGTCATCTTGGGTCACGGTCGAATTCGGGAACAGGATCTTGGTGAGCGCTTCCAGCTCGGCCAATTGGGCGTCGGTGATCTCGGCGAGCTTCTTCAGCGCCGCGTCAATATCCAGCTCCACGCCCTCGGCATTTGAATAATCGCGCAGGATCAGCTGGTTATCGGCCTGCACCCCGGCGAGCAGTTCCGCGTGCTGGGCCGCGAGCAGGCGGCCGTCTACGCCTAGTTCCAGGACATGGCGGGAGATCTCCTCGCTGGTTCGACGCAGCATTTCGGTGCGTTGCAGTACCGCAAGAACCTCGCGGACCGTGGCGACGTCTTCAATTTCCGCGGCAGACAGGGCGCTGGTGACCTGGTCCAAGCGGTGCCGGTAGCGCTCCAGGGTGGCTACCGCCTGATTGCCGCGCGCTAGCAGGCGCTCGCTGGTTTCCAGCACGTGGCGCTCGCCGGCGGCATAGAGCGTGATGGTATGCATCGATTGGGAAACCGAGATGACCGGGAAACCGGTCTGTACTGCCACGCGTTCGGCGGTGCGGTGCCGGGTCCCGGATTCTTGGGTTTCGATTGCAGCATCAGGCATGAGCTGTACCCCTGCTTGCAATACCTGTTTTCCCGTTGCGTCAAGGATAATCGCCCCGTCCATCTTCGCCAGTTCGCGAATCCGGGTGGGCGTGTATTCGGTGTTTATCCGAAAACCGCCGGAGCAGATGGATTCAACTACCCGGTCATGGCCTAGGACTATCAGCGCTCCGGTACGTCCACGCTGGATGCGTTCGAGCCCTTGGGCAAGCTCGGTTCCCGGTGCGATCCGGGCCAGAGTGGTCAACAGTGCGGGGGTGGGGTGCAGTTTCACCGTGCGTCCTTTCAGCGGGCAGCAACCACCATTTTATCCTGTTGGATTCTTCCGCTGGGTAAAGGCGACGTCCAGTGCCTCGGCGATCGACTCGACTTGGAAGACGCGGATGCCGTCAGGGATATTTTTCAGCGGTTCCGGGGTAGAAGGCGCCATGGCAAAAGAGAACCCCAGCCGTGCAGCCTCGGTAATCCGCCGGGAAATTTCTGGCACCTGGCGCACCTCGCCGGCCAACCCCACCTCGCCGAATGCGACAAAGTCCTGCGGAAGCGGAAAATCGTTCATTGACGAGGCGATGGCCAGCGCGCAGGCGAGGTCCGCCGCGGGTTCGGTAATTTTTACCCCACCGACGGTGGCGATGTAGGAGTCCATCGCTGACAGATCCATGCGGGCTCGCGCCTGCAGTACCGCCAGCACCATTTGCGCGCGCGCCGGATCCAAGCCGCTGGTAGCGCGGCGCGCAGCCGGAGCGCTGGATCGTGAAAGCAGGGTCTGCACCTCGGCGACCAGGGGGCGCCGGCCCTCCAGNNGGGTCGGTCAGTGAATGAATGCCATCTTCATTCAGATCAAAGCAGCCCACCTCATCGGTGGCACCGTAGCGGTTCTTCAGCGCACGGAGGATGCGTAGCCTCGAGTGCTTCTCGCCGTCGAACTGGCAGACCACATCTACCAGGTGTTCAAGGAGCCGCGGGCCGGCCACCGAGCCTTCCTTGGTTACGTGGCCGACCATGATGGTGGTCATCGCCCGGGTCTTGGCGGCATTGATGATTGAAGCCGCGACCTCACGCACCTGTGATACGCCGCCTGCCGAGCCATCGATTTCCGCCGAAGAGAAGGTCTGCACGGAGTCCAGCACCAGCAGCTGCGGGTCGATTTCGCGAATCTGGCCCAGTGCGAGAGACAGGTCGGTTTCCGCGGCCAGGTAGAGGTTATCCGCTACCGCGTTAATCCGTTCGGCACGCGATTTGACCTGCGCCGCGGACTCCTCACCGGTCAGATAAAGTACGCGCAGCCCGGTTGCCGCCGCCTTGGCAGCTACATCGAGCAGCAGGGTGGATTTTCCTACCCCGGGCTCCCCGGCCAGCAAAATCGCCGCGGCCGGGACAAGCCCGCCACCGAGTACGCGGTCCAGCTCCGAGACCCCGCTGGTGCGGAATGCCGCCGCCGAACCATCAATCTGCGCAATAGGCTGGGCAATATTGGCCACCTTGGCGGCCGGTGCGGTGCGCGCGGTGACCGCGCCAACCTCATCGACCGAACCCCACGCCTGGCATTCGCCGCAGCGGCCAACCCATTTAACCGTGGTCCAGCCGCATTCGGCGCATTTGTAGCTTGCGGAGGGCTTGCTGCGTGTGGAGGTCTTGGCCATAGCTCAATGGTAGCCAGCTCAACGGACAATTCAGCTCAGGCGAGGCAGCGGCCCCACAGCTTCTTCGTGATCCCGGCCAGCGGCCTGCAGCAGGTCGACAACCATCGGACGAAGCAGCAGGACCAGTCCCTCGCCTTGCAGCCCTTCGACGCCAAGTTCACGCGGGTCCAGTTGGGCTGCGACCGCTTCGAGCTGGTGCCGGGCGGCTTTCTCGAATTTCCGTTGTCCGGCCACGGTCGGTTCGCGCACCGAATGGGCCATCGTATTAACCGCTTCGGATGCGTCGCGCAGCAGCGGTGCCAGGCTTTGCGCGCCCTGCGCGGTCAGTGCGCTGTTGCTCAGCACCGAGGCCAGCCTGCGGGCGAAAACGCGGCAGTTGCGGGTGGCGCGGTCAAAGTGTTCAAAGCGTGAGGATAACCGGTTCAACTCGTGGCGATGCCTGCGGCCGGTGGGGGAGAGCGTGGCGACTTCGCGGGCCGTGCGGAAGGCGCCGGGCAGGGAGTCGAGATGGCGTTGGGTGGCGCGCGCCTTGATCAGTGCGTGGAATGCTGCGCGGTGGTCATCGTCCCGGACCGCCCAGGAGCATTCGATCATCACCTCGGATAGCTCCTTGAGCAGGTCAG
>DNHA01000286.1:9000-9154 GCA_003486025.1 Micrococcaceae bacterium
GGTCATCGCGTCAATGGAACGGGCGAAAGGCCCGTCGGCACTAATCGGCAGCAACACCACGAGCGCCGACTGCATGCCCAGCTGGGTAGAGAAGATTGCGCCGGAATCCAGATAGCGGGCTACCACCAGGGACAGCGACATCACCGCGGCTGCC
>DNHA01000230.1:0-2899 GCA_003486025.1 Micrococcaceae bacterium
GGATCGCTCCACCTGGTCGCTTCCCGCGGTCTTCTCCACGATTGCTTCCCTGGGCAACGTTCCGCTGCCTGATCTTGAACGCACCCTGAACTTGGGCGTGGGCATGGTGGCGGTAGTGGACCAGAATGTTGCTGACCGCGCGGTGGCGCTGTTGAACAAGGCTGGCATGGGCGCCTGGATCATGGGCTCGGTAGAAAAGCTTGACCCGTCGGCTAGCTCGGCAGGCCTGGACTACGTACAGGGCGCCAAGGGTGTTGACGGTGGCGGCGTGCTGCTGACCGGAAGCTACGCGAAGTAACTTGCAGCTCAAACAGCTGATGCGCCACACCTTCCGGGGTGCGGCGCATCAGCTGTTTAACCCAGTTTGGCGGCCAACGCTAGCTCAGCTGGGATAGTGCCTCGTCCAGCGGCACCCGCCAACGCCAGGTGGCTTTGTCCTCGCCACGCACATGGCCGTTGGTCACCAGCGCTACGGGTAAGCCTCGCCTTACAAAATTAAGCAGGATCTTGTAGCCGCTCATTACCGCCAGCGATGAGCCAAGCACCAGCAGCGAATCCGAGGACTCTTCAAGCCTGGCAATCTCGGCCTTGCGTTCGGCTGGAACACTCTCCCCGAAATACACCACGTCCGGCTTCAAAGCCAGCGAGCCGCAATACAGGCAACTTCCCATCACAAAGCGCTCAACAAGGTACTGAGGCAGTTCTACGTCGCCATCGGGGTTTATGGCGCTAGGATCAACGTCTACGGCTTCCAGATAGCCGACATTCAGCTCTTGGAGCCGGTCATCAAAATGCTGGCGGCCCTCGGATTTCCCGCAATCGAGGCAACGGACTATCGACAGGTCCCCGTGCACCGGGATCACTGTCTTGGAGCCAGCCTGCTGGTGCAAGCCATCAACATTCTGGGTGATGATGCCGCTGATTCGGCCTTCTTCTTCCCAGCGCACTAGCCGGCGGTGGATGGCATTGGGTTCGGCCCGGAACATGTGCCGCCAGCCGACAAAGCCGCGAGCCCAGTAACGTTGGCGTGCTTCGGGCCGATATTTGAATTCTTGATATGTCATCGGACGGTGGCGCTGCAGGGATCCGTTAGGCCCGCGGTAGTCAGGAATACCTGAATCTGTGGAGACTCCGGCTCCGGTCACTACCAGGACGTTGCCCTGGTCCAGCTGAGCTTGCACTCCTGCCCGAGCTTCATCGTTGGGATGCGGCAGTGCTTGCTGCTCAACGATGCGTTGCATCGAGCGAATAGCCGATTGATGGGCCATCTGAATCGATAGCTCTTCGGGTGTGCTCACGGGTGTGCGCCCTTTCTCGGGTTCCGAACACGACAAATGCCGCAGCGACTTAAAGCTAATTTAGCTTAGTCGTTGCGGCTTGTCGTAAATATGTACTGTAGAGCTGCACCACTTCAAATGAAGGCTGGCACCCGAGCCAAAGACTCTCGGTTAACTGGCCGGTATTTAATCGGCGTCGTCGTCTCCCGAGTACTTTTTAGTCTGCTCGTCGTATTCCGAATATTCGTCGTCATACGAAGAATCAACAGGCACCGGTTTTGGGGTCTGATGTTCGGACCTGATACCCAGCTCTCGCTCGAGTGCTGTCAGGTCAGTCGAGGGCGAGTAGTACTTAATGTCTCGCGCTTGACGCTGTGCTTTAGCCTTTTGACGGCCGCGCCCCATGGCGTGACCCCCTCTTTTCAGTAGAGTCGGAAGGTGGTCCACCTAATAGGTGAAGGCCCCCGAATATGTGATCAGTTCTTTCGTAATTAAAGGTTAACACGATTCCACGGCGAGCGCTGAACGCAACACGTGCCAGAGCCGTTAGACTGTCGATTAGTCCAACGACTATTTAGTGAGCTTGCTCCCAAAATATCCTCGGCAATTCTTGAAGGAGCACTACAGGTGGTGGAAAAAGATCTACCCGAGCCGCAGGCGGCTTTACCGCCCCTACAGCCGGAACCGGAGAAGCCCAAACGGCAAATCGGCCAGTGGGTTTTGCTCGTCATTGCTGTTTTAGCTTTGAGCGCTGCAGTGGTTTTCGTTGTACTTCGCTTTATTACACCAGCTACGCCAGAGGCGAACACCGTAGAGCGAAATGAAAGCCCCGGCCTGGACGGAGTGATTGCTGCCGCGGTTCCGCCCGAGCAGTTAGTGCTCGGCGATTGCCTGCGCGGATTTGAATCCCCGCTGTCGCCCCAGACGGTGGTGACCTGCAATTCCTCGCATAACGCTCAGCTCATCGGAACCTTCGAGCTGACCGGCGATGCATATCCTGGATCCAATGAGTTGCTCACCGAGTCTGAATCGCTGTGCAAATCCGTTTCACTCGATCCTAGTGCCGGGCTGGATTCGACCTGGACTTACCACTTCTCACGACCCTCAGAAAGTACCTGGTCCCAAGGTGACCGACAGGTCTCTTGCTTCCTGGGTCTCACCGAGGGGAATGTTCGAAACTCGCTACTTCCCGATAACGGAGAAAGCTGAGTTCCGTCATCGACTTGCGCTGATGGCCGGTGGATTTCCACCGGCCATCAATGCATTTATGCAACCTTTGATTACTCGCTTTCGCGGGTTCCGCGGGTGACGACGAGTTTATCTCCATCCGGATCAAGGTCCACCTGCACTCGATCCCCGTCCTGGATATTCCCGCTCAGGAGCTGACGCGCCAACCGGTCACCGATTTCGCGTTGCACCAAGCGGCGAAGCGGCCTGGCACCGTAAGCCGGGTCGTAGCCGGTCATGGCCAGCCACTCGCTGGCGGCTTCGGAAACGTCCAAACTTAGCCGGCGCTCTGAGAGCCGTGCAGCCAGCAGGTCAATCTGCAGTTTCACAATATTGCCCAGCTCATTGATGCTCAACGGATCAAACATGATGATCTCGTCCAGACGGTTCAGGAA
>DNHA01000230.1:2926-3108 GCA_003486025.1 Micrococcaceae bacterium
TTGTCCTTGTCTTCCAGGTTTGGGTCCACCAGGAACTGGGAACCCATATTGGAAGTCAGGATCAAGATTGTGTTCCTGAAGTCAACGGTGCGGCCCTGCCCGTCGGTCAAGCGCCCATCATCAAGCACCTGCAACAGGATGTCGAAAACCTCCGGGTGGGCTTTTTCCACTTCATCGAGCAA
>DNHA01000162.1:0-343 GCA_003486025.1 Micrococcaceae bacterium
GTGCCCAGACTACGGTCCACCGTAACGATCAGATAAGCCTCCTGCAGGCAGAAGAGCTTGCAGCAGCATACGACGGTGTGCTGATTTCTCCGGGACCAGGTGATCCCGCAGGGGCAGGCGTGAGCGTCGACTTGATCAAGTGGTGTGCAGCGCACGATAAACCGATGCTCGGTGTGTGTCTGGGCCACCAGGCTCTTGCTGAAGCCTTCGGGGGAGTCGTAACACATGCCGAAGAACTCATGCACGGCAAAACCTCGTTAGTCAATCACGAAGAACATCCGGTATTCAAGAACGTGGCAAATCCATTTACCGCCACTCGGTATCATTCGCTGGCTGCGGTCCG
>DNHA01000162.1:355-10475 GCA_003486025.1 Micrococcaceae bacterium
GATAGCATCCCGCAGGAATTGGATATCATCGCGGAGACTGCCGGGGGAGTCATCATGGGATTGGCTCACCGCACAGCCCCATTGTGGGGTTTGCAGTATCACCCAGAATCGGTTCTCACCGAACAGGGCTATCAGATGCTCGGCAACTGGCTGGAATTTATTGGACTAGAGGGAGCAGCCGAAAAGGCTGGTACTCTGAGCCCACTATTTAGTGGCGAGTAGCTAGTCGCCGCGATTGCCGCGGCCGTTGCCGTTGCCNNCAGCCGACTAACAGTCGGCTCTACCGTCGGCTCTACCGATCGCCTCTACCCCCATCGGCTGACGCCATGCCGGTCGCCCGTCGCGTTACCTTGCCTTCGTATCCGCAAGCGAGGTGAAGCGCAGCGCATCACGCAGCGTGTCCAGGTCCGCCTCACTGCGCAGGCGGATGGTGACGGTCTCGCCCGGCACCAGGTCCAGCGCGTTGTTGTCCAGGGTGGCATCCACGCCGTCGAAGTCGATCCACAGCGCACGCACCAGCTTCGGCGAGCGCAGCGTCAACACGTAGCCGTTGCCGTTGCCGTTGCCCTTGCCGTTGCCGTTGCCGTTGGTGGACTGTGGAGGCATCGACTTCTCGGTCCCCGAGGTTTTACTTTCCTCCGGTGGTGTTGACTGAGCTGTTTCCTCAGAGCTCTCCGAGGTGTCAGGGTCCGTTGGACTCTGGCTTGGAGTGGGTTCTGGCCGCTCGACTGAGACAGATACGGTAACAAAAGCACCCTGGGCAACCTCGGCGCCAGCGGCTGGATCTTGCAGGAATAACGTCCCTGGTTCAGACTCGTTAGGAACTTCTACAAACTTCGCCAACAACCCTACGTCATCTGCGGTGAGAGCCTTTTCTGCTTCATCACGAGACATTCCGCTGATATCAGGCACTTTGACCATGCCGGTGGAAAGTATAAGATCCACGGTAGACCCGGCCTTGACCTTCGACCCAAGTTCGGGACTGGTGCCGATGACCCAGTCGGTAGGAATACTTGCGTGATTCTCCCTGCTGACTTCACCGACTTCCAGACCCGCTGCGCGGATTGCCTCGCGGGCGGCGACCTCGGACTGATTTTCGAGAGATTCTGGAATAACCCGATCTTCGGTGCCCTCTGAGATGAAAAGCTTGACGGTTGAGTCCTTGGACAGCTGCGTCCCGTTATTCGGATCGGTACGCGTCGCCTTGTTTTCATCAACATCAGCGCTGAACTCACGTTCGACATCCACCTTGAAAGTCGCATCGTTGAGTAGCCGGGTGGCATCTACTTCAGAGAGATTTTTGACCTCGGGAACTGCGACGGGTGCCCGCTGTTCGGCCTCGGCCTGCAGCGATCTAATTACTAAAAAGCTGGCGATACCCACCGCTACCAAAGCGATAATCGTCAAAAGCCAAATAAGCCCACGGTTCGAGCGGTGTTCCCGAGGATGTTCGTCGCGCTCATCGGGACGGGCAGCGAACACCGGATGCTCGCTAGTGCGCGGATGCCGAAATGCTGCGGTTTCCTCCTGATGCTCATAGAAAGGCACCGTAGCAGCCACCATCGTGGCAGCTTCATCTTGGTAGGGAATACCGTTGTGGGCATCCTCCAAAGCCGTTGCAAAGGCTCCAGCAGACTGGAATCGCTGGTCCCGTTCCTTAGCTAAGGATTTGAGCACCACAGCGTCATAGATTTCAGGAAGTGAATTGTTAACCTCGCTGGGAGGAACCGGGTTCTCTCCCACATGCTGGTACGCGACAGAGACCGGAGAATCACCGGTAAATGGAGGCTGGTGAGTGACAAGCTCATAAAAAAGGCAACCGGCCGAATAGATATCGGAACGGTAATCGACCAGTTCTCCTCGTGCCTGCTCAGGAGAAAAATACTGTGCGGTGCCAACAACCGCGGCCGTTTGCGTCATGGTAGAGGAGGTGTCCATGGCTCGGGCGATACCGAAATCCATGAGTTTTACGTGACCTTGGTCGGTCAACATTATGTTGGCTGGCTTGATGTCGCGGTGTACGACGTTTTTCATATGTGAATGATCCAGCGCATCACACACACCACGGATCAGTTCTACCGCGTATTGTTCATCGACATGCTCATCTTTGAGCACCTGCCTCAGCGTGCGTCCAGAGACATATTCCATGACGATATATGGCGAGGTGCTCCTGCTGAATTCGGTGGCAGGAAGCTCACCGGTGTCGTAAACAGCAACGATATTTGGGTGACTGAGCCCGGCGACCGATTTCGCCTCACGACGGAAACGATTGGTCACCATCGGATTATCGGCGGTGTCGTGGCGCAGGACTTTGACCGCTACCTGGCGGGCAAGAGTATGATCTGTCGCTAAATAAACGTCGGCCATGCCGCCACGGCCGATCAGCGACCGAATTTCGTAACGGTCGGCAATCAGCCGAGGCAAACCGGGCGGCAATGCATCAAAATTACTCATGGTGCTTCGCTTGCGCCGGTTTCTTTAGGTGTTGCCGATTGGGTGGGGGTAGCAGTTGGCGTTGGCGTTGGGGTTGGAGTCGCGGTTTCGCTAGGAGTTTCTTTGGGCTCCGGGCCAAGTGAGATAATCAGCGAAATTCGCGAACCAGGCGTAACCTTGGTGCCTTCAGCAGGGGTTTGCTTCAATACAGTATTTGCTACGGAAGAATCGTGTTCTTCTCCACCCTTGGACACTGCAAGACCAGAGTCCTGCAGCAGCTTTTGGGCGGCTTCGTAGCTCATCCCGGTGACCGCAGGAACATCTACGGTGTCTGGGGCCTTCGCGTAGCTCACGTTGATCGTAGAGCCGGGTTCAACACTTCCGGTAGGTGAAACAGATAGCACCTCTCCGGGAGCAGCTTCCGAGCTTTCCGTTGCAGAATCACTGACTTCTAGGCCCAAGGACTGCAGTTGTGCGATGACGGTATCAATATCCTTGCCCACTAAATTGGAAGGCACGGTGACGGACTTGACCGTTTCTGTTGGGGCAGTGGTCTCTTCGCTTGGTGTGCTGGTTTCGTCGCTTGGTTCGGTTGTTTCGGCACTTGGTTCGGAACTTTCCACCGATGCGCTGGTGCTGACCGGAGGGCTAGTTGGTTCGGTGTTCGAGGATCCCAATTTTGGAATGAGCCAAGTACCCAAGGCAATCAAGGCCGCCAAGACGATGACTACCACCAGTGGAATAATCCAAGGGTTCCGTTTCTCGTCCTCATAGCCTTCCTGAATGTCCGCCTGGTGCTCGTCAAATCCTTCGTCATCGTAACCGACGGCGGAAGTACCGACAGCTGCCGCACCTACAGCGGCTGGCGCCGAGACCGTCGGCATAGCGTTAGTCATCGGCGGAGCAGCTTCGACCGAGGTGACGGCTCGGGTAGCATCCTCATCGAGATTAAGCGCCTGCGTAGCGTCATCGTGCACACCGGTGATGAGCATGCCGGGTACGGCGATGGTCGCGGTGTTCGTATCGCCCTTGCGCAGTGCCTCTGCGGCATCTGCCAAAGCATTCGCGTTTGCTGGACGATCTGCCGGGTTCTTGGCGAGCATCGAAATGATCAGCTGGCGAACGGGAGCGGGCAGTGAATCCGGAAGTGGTGGGGGAGCGTCATTGACCTGAGCCAACGCGATAGCGATTTGGGATTCACCGGTGAATGGCCGGCGTCCGGCAAGGCATTCGTAACCGATGACGCCCAGCGCATAGATGTCCGAACTGCCGGTGGCGATCTGCCCGGTGGCCTGTTCCGGCGCGAGGTACTGGGCGGTGCCCATCACCTGACCGGTCGCAGTCAACGGAACCTGATCTGCCAAACGCGCTATGCCAAAGTCGGTAATCTTCACGATGCCTGTGGGCATGACAAGAATATTGCCGGGCTTCACATCACGGTGTACCAGGCCATGTTCATGCGCTGCTGCCAATGCACGGGCGGTCTGTGCAATCAGTGACAGCGTGCGATCCACATCGAGCTTCCGCTCGCGTTCGATAATGGTCGACAGCGGTGGGCCAGGAACGAGTTCCATGACCAGATACGCGGAGCCCTGCTCCTCGCCGTAGTCGAAAACGCCCGCGATACCCGAGTGATTCAGCAACGCCGTATGGCGCGCCTCAACGCGGAAACGAGTCAGGAAGCTTTCGTTATCCGTGTATTCCTCTTTGAGGATCTTGATCGCTACAAGTCGTCCGAGAACCTGGTCTCGTGCCTTCCAGACCTCGCCCATGCCACCGATCGCGATGCGGTCAGTCAGCTTGTATCGACCGCCCAAGGTGGTGCCGGTTACTGGCCTCACTTGTTGAACACCGCCTCTGTCATCTTCTTCATCAGTGACCCGGCCGTGTTGTGACCAGTATCGTAATCTACTTGTTCAATGTTCACGGTGATCGCGACCTGAGGATCATCACCCGGCGCGAAGCCAGTGATCCAGGAGTTCACCATCCCCGAGGTACCGATTTGTGCAGTACCGGTTTTCACCCGTAGGTCAACGCCTGGCACCGCGGCGTTCATGGCCGTGCCCGACTGCACTGGGCCCTTCATCAATTCGGCCACCGTGTTGGCGACTTCCTTGGTGGTAGCCGTAGAGAAAGCCTTGGGCTTTGGATCTTCAATTACTCGCAGATCCGGCGCGATGACCTTATCAATCATATTTGGTTGCATGATTACCCCGTCGTTAGCGATAGCCATGGCGACCATATTCATTTGCAAAGAAGTCGTTTTTGTATCGAACTGTCCGATCGTGGACATGGCTAGCTGTGAAGCCGTCATTCCAGTCGGGAAAACGCTGGCAGTTACGGACTGCGGAATGTTCAGCTGTTGTCCAAAGCCGAAGCGTTCGGTGACATCCTCATATGGTTTTGCCCCGAGCTTCTCGCTGATAGTCACGAATGGCGTATTGCAGCTCTGGGTAAAGATGAACTCGAGCTTTGCCTGCGGCTGACGGGCACAAATGCCGGCTTCAAAGTTTCCGAGATCGGTATTCGTACCGGGCAAGGTGATGTGCGTCGGGTTATCGATGACCGTGTTCAAATCATATTCGCCTGATTCCAGCGCCGCTACGGTACTCAAAATCTTGAAAGACGAGCCTGGCGCTACGAGGTTTCCGATCGCAGGATTAATATAAGGGCTCAATCCCTTGACGTTGGTCAGCTTCTTCATGTTTTCGGCTGCTTTAACCGTTGAATGCACTGCAAGATCATTAGGGTCAAAGCTCGGCTTGGAAGCCATAGCTAGGATATCGCCGGTTTTTGGGTCCGTCACCACGATGGTGGCTCGTAATCCATCCGGGATCATTTCGTAGGCTTTCTTCTGCAGCTCACCATCGATGGTGAGCTCGACCGAAGCGCCTTCGGCCTTCTTGCCGGTGAACATCGCGGTCAGGCGATCAAAGACCAGATCGGAACTGCTGCCCGTTAACCAAGAATTCAGATCTGATTCCAGATGGGTGCTGCCATTGGCCAGTGAGTAATAACCAGTGAGGTGAGCGTATTCCTCTGGATTGTTGTACTTGCGCTGGTACGTGAATTGACCGTCATCGGTGGGAACCGATTCGGCAATAGGTTTACCATCTACCAAGATCGCCCCGCGCGGTAGATCAAATTCGCGGTACAGCTGACGCTTATTCAGCGAGTTATCGGCAAGCTTTTGGGCACTGAAGAACTGGATGTAGCTCAAGCCTGCAAGGCAGACAATGAACATCATGGTCAAAGCGACCCAGACGCGTTTAATAGCTTGATTCATACGTTCTTCACCGCCTTTGTAGTCAGGGCTCCCGGAGTTGCAACCTCGTCGGTGGGGCCCACGCCGCCGAGCATTGGACGGCGTGAATTATGCGAAATCATTAAGAGCAACGCGACGATAATCCAGTTCGCGAGCAACGATGAACCACCGGCTGCCATGAAGGGGGTAGCCAAGCCGGTCAACGGAATCAGTCGCGAGACACCGCCGATAATTACGATGCACTGCAATCCGAGCGTGAAAGACAACCCGGCAGCCAGGAGCTTGCCGAAAGTGTCTCGTGATCCCAGAGCCGCACGCAGTCCTCGGCTGATCAGCAGCATATAGAGCAGCACGATCGCCGAGAGCCCTATCAAACCGATCTCTTCACCAAAGGAAGCGATGATCATGTCCGAATTTGCAAGCGGCACACGGTACGGGGAACCTTCACCCAGACCGGTACCAAATAGCCCGCCATCGGCCATGCCGAATAGGCCTTCGACAATCTGCATACTGCCGCCGCGGGCCTGATAAATTTCCGGGGAAAAAGCATTTAGCCATACGTCGATTCGGCGGGTTACGTGGCTCATGGTCATCGCTGCAAAAACGCCTCCGGCCGCAACCATCAGCAGGCCGATGAGCACCCAGGAGATTCTTGCCGTAGCCACATAGATCATCACGATAAACAAGCCGAAGAACAGAATTGAAGAACCGAGATCTCGCTGCACCACAAGTACACCAATGGACAGCACCCAAGCCACCACCATTGGTGCCATATCGCGCAGTCGCGGCAATTGCAGTGGACCAATTTTGCGGCCTGCCATCAAGATGAGGTCGCGGTTGGACGATAGATAGCCAGCGAAGAAGATCGACAAGGTGATTTTGGCCAGCTCGCCGGGCTGCATAGAGAACGGGCCTAGCCGGACCCAAATGCGAGCACCGTTGATGGTCACGCCAAATCCGGGAATCATCGGCAATAGCAGCAGGATTATTGATGCCAGCAATGCAATATAGGTGAATCGGCGCAACATGCGATGATCGCGGATCGCCCAGAGGACAACGGCGGCAATGATGACAGCGATGGTGGTCCACAAGAGTTGACGCATGGATTGATCTGTGGTTTTTGCCAAGTCAATCCGGTGAATCATCGCTAAGCCAAGGGAGTTCAAAGCTACCGTAATCGGAAGTATTACCGGATCGGCATATTTAGCGAAGATGCGCAGCATGATGTGCATCAGGAGCGCTAGTCCCGCCAGAATTCCAGTTTGCACGAAGAAGTCGGTGTTGTCGTTGGAATCCGAGCTGCTTCCTACGAGGAAGAAGGCTGCGGCACCAACGCTCAGCGCCAGTAATAGTAGAACCAGCTCCAAATTGCGTCGTGGAACCGGCGCGGTGTGCAGTTCGCTCATCGCATGATCTCCTGACAATAGGCTGGCGGAAGCGGGGAAGGCTGATTACTGCCGTTAGCGCCGGGCGCCTGGACCGGACAATTCTGCTTGGCAGTGACAAGAAGTTCTTGAATCATCATGGCCGCGTGTTCCTGGCTGTCTGCCAATATTGCAGACTCCACGCGTTGCCGCGAATACTCCGGCAGGGCTTCTAGCGGGATACTGCTGACGGTGTCGACCTCGGACAAAGAAATTGGTCCGAGCTCTTGTGGCACACCGCGATAGATGGCGACCTTGTCTCCAACGGCTCCCACGTAGAACTGGGTTTGTGTCCAGAGATAACCCCAGACGCCAAGTCCGATAATCAACAAGGTAGCCAGGGTCAACAGCAGTGGCATAAACCAGCGATGCTGCACGGGACGTGATTCCAATGGGTCAAGAACTTCACCGGCAGCTGGCGAACGGTGCGTGAGCAGCGCGGCGGCTCGACGTTCACCGGTGTGCTGGGTGACTACAGGAATCTGACCGGTCTGCGTGGCTAGTTGGGCGGCACCGACCAACAGGTGCGGACGCTGAGAAATTTCGTGGCGCAATACGGACGCACTTGCCTCCACATCGCCTTCTGCGGCAATGGTCAGCTGACCGGTATCCGGTGCCGGTTCAAAGCTGGCCGGACCTGCATCTTCGGCGTCATCAACTTCGATGACATCAAAGAGCACGACGGTAACGTTATCCGGTGCTCCGTTACGCAGCGTAGTTGCTACCAGGTCGTTGACCGCCGCATTCATATCTGCGGTGCCGCGCACAATTTGTTCGATGATGGGCACTGCCACCGCATCGGTCAGACCGTCTGAGCATAAGAGCCAGCGTTCTCCGGGCTGTGCATCAAGCTGTAGAACATCTACTTCGGGGGATGCATCAGAATCGCCCAGTACACGCAGCAGTACGTTTTTATGGGGGTGGGTTTCCGCCTCGTGCGGCTGGATCCGGCCTTCTTCGACTAGTCGTTGCACGAAGGTGTGATCGCGGCTGATCTGCTCGAATTCATTATTCTTCAGGCGGTAGGCGCGCGAGTCACCAATATGCGCCAGATGCAATGTTTCTCCGGAGAGAAGCACCGAGGTGACGGTGGTGCCCATGCCAGATAATTTCGGATTCGCACCGACAAGTTCGTTGAGCACCAAATTCGCTGCCTGAATTTCATCGGTCAGGGCATTTTGTGGATCAACCGTGTAGCGGCGGTCCAGATGCACCAGGTCCAGCACCGTGGAAGCCGAGGCTACGTCGCCACCGACATGGCCGCCCATGCCATCGGCAAGAACCGCGAGGTATTCGCCGGCATAGGCAGAGTCGTCGTTCTTTTTGCGAACGCGTCCGACATCGGACATGGCCGCAAATTTAAACTTTAAAGCCATTGGCTAGGCCTTCAATTCCAGAACAGTCTTCCCGATGCGGATTCGCTGTCCCGGTTCAACTGGCTGTGCACGAGTGAGCTGACTATCGCCCACAAAGGTGCCATTGGTAGATCCCAGATCCTCGATAAACCACCGTGAACCCTGAGGGAAAAGGCGCGCATGGCGTCCCGAAGCATAATCGTCTTCGAGAACTACGGTGGCGTCTTGGGCGCGGCCGAACATAATTGGTTGCCCCTGCAAGGGGATGCTGCGTCCGGCTAGCGGACCCTCGACAATGTGCAGGGTGCTAGCGGACTTGCGCGTGCTGACCTCGGGCTCGGCAAGTTCTGGATTCTTTTTCAAGGCCCTGGCGCTGGGTGCGCCGGTACGAGCCCGAGCACCAATTGCCAGGTCGCGACGCATGGCGCCAACAATGCTCAAAACGAGTAGCCAAATCAGGACGAGGAAGCCAAGGCGGAACAGGCTGAGAACGAGATCATTCATGCACGGCCTCCGTTGCTAGGCGTAATTAAGCGAAAAACTATCTTGGTCTGTCCAATAGTAATGATTGAACCGTCCAATATACGCGTCTGCGCGGAAATCTTCTTACCATCAACATAGGTGCCGTTGGTTGAGCCGAGATCGGTGACTACATAAGAGCCCGGAGACTTCTGCTCTACACGAATATGCTGACGGGAAACTCCGGTGTCGTCTACTGGAATATCGGTGCTAGCCGAACGGCCAAGCACGATCGAGTGGTGATTGAGCGCGAAACGCTGTCCGCCGACTTCAACTACCGCTTGTTTCGGAAGCGGTGCGGCGGCCGGGGCTGTTGGCTTCGCAGCAGGTCGAGGATGCGCGGTGGTCTGCGGTGTTGCAGCTGCGGCAACCGGCGATGGGCCTGGCTTTGGCGCTTGGGGTTTAACGGGAGCTGAGGCGACTGGGTTTGCGCTTGAATCCTTTACGGATCCTGCAACTTCCACTTCGCCAGCCTTGAGTTCTTGAGAATTCACGAAATGAATCATGATATTTCCTTGAACTGAGTAACCCTGGGCCACTGCGTGTTCCGCTGTGACCTTAGCCATCTCGTTGACTATCGGCGATCCCCACGCTTTGGCGGTGGCAAAATCTTTAGTGCTCAACGACACGACGAAGTCGTTCGGAGCAAGGCTGCGGCCTTCGCTGATCGCCACAATCCCGCGATCCATTTCATTGCGAAGCGCGGTGGTTAGTTCGACAGGCTTGATGTCTGCGGTGCTGTTGCCACGAAAGAAGCTGGTGACGACCTTCTCTAAGCCTCGTTCGACATTATCGAGAAAGCTCATTACGTGTGCTCCTTTCCTGTAGTCCACGGCGTTTTGAGGCCCGGAATTTCTGTTCAATGCCCTTGCGGCACAGAACGTCATTCTCGATCTTACTGTTTAGAGCTGTGCAATTCCCGGAAATATCCTTGAAGGAAAGACCGGCAGCTTGTTCAACGTCCCAACTGGACAAAAGGTTTCATGTGGCGCTGGGCACATGTGGGTGATTCGATTAGGTGAACAATAAAAACAACGTGTAAGCTATTTCTTGTTGCCGCGAGAGCGGGAATCATGCGCGAGTGGCGGAATTGGTAGACGCGCTGGCTTCAGGTGCCAGTGCTC
>DNHA01000162.1:10574-14904 GCA_003486025.1 Micrococcaceae bacterium
CGCACATGGGAAATGTCTCGGAACATCGTTTGATCGATGTTCCGAGACATTTGTTTTTAACTATTCACCGCGTCGTCGGATTTGGGTCAGACCCCGAGCCGGGAAAAGTTATCCAGATTCCGCTTAACGCCGCGTGCAGCGGATCGTCCGGCTCGATTTGCGCCAATAGTGCTGGCCGATGGTCCGTAGCCGACCAACTGCACCCGTGGATCCTTGACTGCTTCGGTACCCTTTCCCGCACGGTCCAGCTGGATGCCTCCGTGGTCACTGCGTAGTTTCAGCGGGGCGAGGTGAGCTATGGCGGGCCTGAATCCCGTGGCCCAGAGGATCACATCAACTCGTTCAAAGCGACCGTCGGCCCAGCGTACGCCGTCGGCTTCGACCGTAGTGAACATTGGGTGCCGTTCGTAGGCACCCAAGTCTTTGGCTTCCTGTTCCTGGGCGCGTAGCGCGAGCCCGGTCACGCTGACCACGCTTTGCGGTGGCAAACCCTGGGCGACGCGTTGCTCCACGAGCGCCACCGCGGCAAGGCGTGCTTCATCGGAATCGAATCTATCCTTTCGCCAATTCGGCTCGGTGCGTGTGACCCATAGCGTGTCAGTAATTGGACGTAGCGCACCAAGAAACTGAATGGCTGACGCTCCGCCGCCCACGACTAGGACTCGTTTGCCTCGAAAGTATTCGGGACCGGGATATGCCACGGTGTGGAATTGCTCTCCGATAAATGTTTCCACCCCGGGGTAGTGCGGACGGAAAGGGCGTGTCCACGTTCCTGTCGCGTTAATCAGGGTGTGAGTGCGCCAGATGTCCTGTCCAGCGTGAACGAGCAATGTACCGGAGTCATCGGTAACGCTAGTTACGTTCACCGGCCTAATAATGGGTAGTCCATGTTCTTTTTCGTAGTCTGCAAAGGATTCCGGGACCGCCACATTGGCCCGGCGAAGGTTTAGCTTCGGTGCCATGGCGTCCGGCAGCTCGGCGACACCGTGCACGTCTCGCATGGTCAATGCGTCCCACCGGTGCTGCCAAGCTCCACCGGGTGCTTCGTTTGCATCGAGCACAACGTGTCGCAGGCCTAAGCGTTTCAGATGATAGGAAGCCGATAATCCGGCTTGTCCGGCACCAATGACAATGCTGTCCAAAATTTCCACGGCTAGCTTGTTTCCTTTAACGGCACTCGGATTCCATCCCAACTTAGGTTGGCTTCATCGATTTTTTGCGCCAGCTGTTTCTGCGGAAGGTTAGCTCCGAAGGCGGGGTTTCCTGGCTGGAGGCGTGCACCGTTTGCTAGCGAGCCGATGAGTAATGGGTCGAAACCGAGGGCGTCGATCAGGGATGCCACCGTTGGAAGCTGATGCTCTCCGGCGACGGCAATAGCCTTGCGGCCGCTGCTTCCAGCGGGCTTCGACTCTTCTTCAAGGTCGTGATATCCCATGTGATTTAGCGCCTTGACCACACGGGAGTGCGGCAAGAATTCCTGCACAATTTCGCTGGTGGAGGTCAGCGGGTCACGCAGGTCTTCGCGGATACCATCGGTTTCCCACCAATAGTTCATCGTGTCGATAACTAGTTTGCCGGCCAGCTGCGCAACGGGCAGCGTGTGGTACTTGCCTAGGGGAAGGGCCAGAATGACAATATCTGCATTGCTCGCGGCATCGGCAGAGAACGCCGGCTGCGCGCCGGGGGTCAGTATTTCCACGGTCAACGCGATCTTCGCTGGGTCCCCGGACCCTGCAATGAGCACGCGATATCCCGCGTCCAACGCGAGTCGAGCCAGGGCTGTGCCGACCTTGCCCGCACCGAGAATTCCAATCGTGGTGTTTGAATTGTTCATCGTGTGATCTTCTGTTTTGCCGGTTGGTCGGCGAGCATTTCACGCACCAGCGGAATCACCTTGGTGCCGTAGAGTTCCACGGCGCGCAAGCGATCGCCGGCGGGCACCGCTCCACCGCTGTAGATCAGGTCAAAACGTCCGATGTCCAGTGTGCCGATGGTCTTGGCAATTTTGCGCGCCACGGTTTCGGGCGAGCCAATATAGAGCGAGCCATGGTCCGCTTCGGCTTCGAATTCCTCGCGGCTCATCGGTGACCAACCACGTTCGGCGCCGATCTGATCACGCATCTTCTTATACTCTTCGAAAATGATTTCCTTGGCCTGCTCGTCGGTGTCTGCAATAAACCCAGGAGAGTGCAGGCCAACCGGGTGCGAGCTCTGGCCCAGCTGCGCGTTCGCACGGTGGTAGAGATCGATATACGGAGCGAAGCGGTCTGGAGCGCCGCCGATGACGGCGAGCATCATGCGGAAACCGTAGTTTGCGGTTCGAATGACCGATTGCGGGGAGCCGCCGACGCCGACCCATGTTTTCAGACGTCCCGACTCGGTCTTCGGGAAGACATCTGCCTCGTATAGGGAGGCGCGCGTCGTGCCCTGCCAGGTCACTGGCTGCTCGTCGAGAAGCTTGTGGAAAAGGTCGATTTTCTCGTCGAAGAGTAAATCATAATCGGCCATGTCGTAACCGAAGAGCGGGAAAGATTCGGTGAATGAACCGCGGCCCAGGATTACTTCGGCTCGGCCGCTGGACAATGCATCAACTGTGGCGAAGCGCTGGAAAACGCGTACCGGATCGTCTGAGGATAGGACGGTTACGCCGGAGGCAAGGCGGATAGTGCTCGTGGCTGTCGCAATTCCAGCAAGAACTGTTTCCGGGCTGGTAATTGCGAACTCTGGCCGGTGGTGTTCACCTACCGCAATGACATCTATGCCCACCTGGTCTGCGAGGACTGCTTCCTCAACCGTGGCGCGAATTGCCTGGGCATAGGACACGAGCTGACCGTCCTTGCCGCGCGGCACATCGCCGAAGGTGTCGATACCAAATTTGATGTTTTCGATGCCATCCATGTTCGAGCCCCTTACCAGTCTTCATTTTTTAGTTGACACGTCAATTATATAGTTTCAAGGTTGACGTGTCAACAAATAGAAGTTTGCAGGTGGCCTAACGGTGCCACTGACTCCAAGTGAAGGGTAAATTTGATGCCAATCTAAATCCAAGCCGCCCGAGCAGCCAGGCGGGACATAGAATCAAGGACGAAAGAAGGGCAATGCGATGTCGAAGGATCTGAAGAGCGTGGAACTCACTGGAATAGTTGACCAGATCGGCGACAGGCTGATCTTGCGCTTGGACGAGGGGTCCAGCAAGAGCCTGCCTAGCCGCGGACAGGTTGCCGTCCAATTACTCGACTCCCCAGAGGCGATCGTCATAGAGCCCGATGGCCGGCGGGGACATTGGATCCCGGGCGAAGCGCTTGATCTTCACCTCGGGCAAGAGGTGAGCCTTCGGGCCACCATCGCCGAGTCGTGGCCGGAAGTTGAACTTCCCCAAGATCTTGCCGGGGCATTGGCGCAAGCCGATGATCTGCACGAAACTTGGCTCGGTCTAACGCCCATGGCCAGGTGGGAGTGGGTGCGCTGGGTGAAATCCACGCAAAACCCAGGAACCCGGGAGCGTCGAGTTCAGGTGAGTATTTCCAAACTTCGTGGCGGAAAGCGCCGGCCATGTTGTTTTGATCTGTCCTCGTGCACGGATCCCGAGGTTGCCAAAAGCGGCAAGCTGATCCAGTAGCTACTGGGTTCCGCCGCTTGACGCACGCACCATGAGTTGGCTGGAGAGCTGAAGCTTCGACTCCTTCAAAGGTGTGCCGTCGATCAATTGGCGCAGTGCCTGGGCAGCCTGGACTCCGACACTATGTGCGTCGAGGCGGACACTGGTCAATGACGGGTGCGAGGCGGTAGAAAACGGCAAGTCGTCAAATCCGGTTACCGCTAAATCCTGCGGAACCCGGACGCCTATGGCGCTGGCGGCTTGAAGGACGCCATACGCGTGGGTGTCGGTGGCGCAGGCCAATGCGGTGATCCCGGATTCTTTCCACGCATCCCAGTGGGCGGAGAACGCTGCCGCAGCATCTCCCATTTCAATGGTTGAAGAGCTGACAGCTACTGCGGGAACTTGCATTCCGAGCTGTGCGGCGGCGCTTAAGAAGGCTTCACGTCTCATGCGCAGGGTGGCGGTGCCGGTGGTTGCATCCAAATAGCCAACTTTGCGATGCCCTTGCGCGGCGAGGTGTGCGGCCACATCATGGGCACCTTGGAGTACGTCAAAATTAACCGACGGGATGTTTTCTGGCGCGTCTGGTGCGTCCAGTGCAATCAACGGCAACGGACTGGAAAGTTCGGATAAGAACAACGGCGTGGGCGCATGGACCAGTAGGCCAGCGGGCCGTAACCCGAGTAACCGTCTGATTTCGGTAGCGCTGGGGGATAAGCCGGCGTCGGT
>DNHA01000075.1:0-5543 GCA_003486025.1 Micrococcaceae bacterium
AGTCGACATCGCGACCTCCTATGCTGGTGTGGTGAGTGCTGACGATTCGAACGACAACATTGGTGTGCCTGGCGAGTGCCCGGAACACGCGTGGAAGCTGCACGGCGTCTACCTGCGCATGAGTGGCGGGTCTATGTCCGTGGAGTGCAAGTGGTGCGGGGCGATCCAGTACGAGCCATCTCTAAGCGACGGGACGTAAGTCCTTCACTGGGGTGTTCGTCATGGAGTCACGCCATCCTGGGGTTTCGACTCGCTTGGTGAGGTCGGCCCATTGAATGTCGCCGTCCTGCAGCATCTTGAGCTTTGTCGGCCCCATGATTTGGCGTTGCGAATCTTCGGTGAGGTTTTCGAACCACGCCTCGGCGTCCGGGATCGCGTCCTCGGGTTCTTCGATGCCAGCGAAGCCAAGGTCTGCCCACGATTTCGTTTTGTCGATGCGTGCGCAGCGGCCTTGATGGTGGTCGATGGGCCCGAACTCATCCACGGGGTGGAAGCTGCCGTGATTGGACAGGCAAGACGGGCACGTACGGACATCCAGAGACGCAGACCAGACCCACCCGGTAAGTAAGTCCTTGTTCTGCTGCGCGGCTGTTAGAGCACCATTTCTGTGTGCATCCAATAGCTCGGTCCGGGCGATAACGCCAGCCCGAGCAAGGCCACCATTGAACTGTCCTTCGGCGCGTTTCACTATCCGGGCGGCGGTCGTGCGCGGATTGTCACCCACCGCGATAGCCCTCACCAATTCCCGCTTCATCATCCGCTCAACATCTGCGGGGATAGGGCGGGAAGATGAATGGATCTGTTCGGTGGAGCGGAGCACGATCGCATCCAATGCTGTCTTGGACATGGCATCGAAGTTGATGGCCAACCCTGCAGTGTTTGGCGGTAGTTGCGACCGAGACACGGCAAGGTGAGTATCTGCGGCATCAAGTACAGCGGATGCCAGATCGTTGGTCACGACGACTTGAGTCTGTGCAGCCAGCTCGTCCAAGGTTGTCCGGGCCTGCCGTAGAGCGTCTTTCAGGCGCTTCGACTTCGCAACTTTCGAGTAGGGGACGCGGGTCTTGCCGTCTCCGATGACCTCGAGCAATGCTTCGTGGAATTCAGGACCGATAGAATCCCATGCATCTACCCAGGCGCGAGTGATGGCTACGATCTGTTCGTCGGACATGGTGCGCAGCCGGCGTTTGGTGTCGGCGGCGATCAGAAGTGTTTCATCCGTGATCGCCACCGCGCACCTACTTCCTACTGCAGTACCGAGGCTGGATCTTCGCCACGGCGGAACGCATCCGCAGCAGCTTGCCCAGCGGTTACGGTCGGGTCGATGAAGTTGCCGTCATCGTCCTTCATTTCCTCAAGCCATTCATCCACGTCACGGACCTTGAGTGCCCGCATGATCAGCTCTGCCTGCAGCAGCGGAGGCATGTGCCCAGTCGCAGCAATCAGCGCGTCCATGATGACGTCCAAGGGAATCTCTTCAAGATCCGGGTACGTGATCGTTAGCGTCATGTCCTGCGGGCGCGGCAACCGGACCCGGAGGCGGTCGCCGTCCCGCTCCACAGTGCCCTTGAGCGGGCCGCGGGGAGCAATGACTGCTTGTTCGATGACGTGGCCGAGGATCTGCCGGCGTGCTTCCCGCCATACTTCTTGACGGGACTGCATTTCGAGCCGGGTTGGCCGGTCTAGGGTTTCGGCGACGGCCCGGGCGCCGGTCTGGCCGGGGTCGGACAGGAGCATGGTGACGGGCAGGCCCATCGCCGAGGCGACCATGGCGGCCAGGGGTTTCGCAGACTCGCTGTCGAGGGTGGCGCCGGACTTCGGCACTGCCTCGAACTTGTTGTCCTCGGACGCGTTCACCATGCTGCCAGCGGGCAGGTTCTGCAGTTGGGCGAGCTGTTGGCGGCGCTTCTGCGCTTCCGACTTCTTCCCGCCCACGTTCTGCCACGCAATCCGCGACAACGACTTCATGAGCAGGGCCCAGTCCTCAAGGAACTCCTTGAACCCACGAGCCCACGGCAACGCAGCGTAAGCGTCACCAATGCCGAACTTCCACCCATTCAAGGCGTTGACCTTGATGTGGTAGATCGGGGCATCCCATATGACCTCGATGGACTCCGTGGAGCCTGCCTGTTGGATCCGCTTCTGGCGGGCCAGTGGACGGTAGGTGATGTCTGGGTAGTAGGCCTTGCGTTGGACTTCGCGGCCGTTCTGGTCGACTTCCACCCACGTGCGTAGGTAGAACCACGTGGTGGTCTTGTCTCCGGGCTTCGTGATCTTGTCCTCGACCTCGTCAAAGTCGATCAGGCGAGGCTTCACGCGCCCCGTGAGTGGGTTGGTGAACAGGGAGAAGAACACGTTGCCGTCAGTGGTCAGCGAGCCTTCGTTGCGCTCCGCAGCTTGGGCACCAGAGAATACTTCGCGGACTTCGGGATCGTCCAACCATTCTTGGATGAGTGCGTTGACGTCCTGCGCGCCCTCTTTGCCGTCGCCGGTGGCGGTGGTGCCGCAGCCTTGGCCATGGACATAGGCGGCGCGCAGGGCAGCTGCTCTCTTAATGAGCGGGTTGCTTATGACAAAGACGCGGGCAAGCTCCGCGCTGGTCTTCAAGCCCTGCCGCGAGAACTCCTGCGCGGCATCCTGGCTTATCTTTTGCCAACCGCGATCTTCCCGCGACATTTCCAGTTGCGAGTAGTTTTCCGTCAGGACTTCCAGTCGATGCTGAAGCGTCTGGATGACGCCAACCTCGGCTGCCGGGGAAGCTGCCTCACGGAGGCCCATGCGTTCTAAAATTCCCACAAGGGCCTCCTACGTAGCTATGTGATTATGGTGTCGCGCTTCTTGAGGTTGCAGACCCAGTGAGCGGGCTGCACGTTGGACAAGAGGTGTTCTCCACCCTTGGATATCGGGTAGATGTGATCCAGTGTCATGTCCTCAAACGTGATTGGGTCGCGGCAGATGCCGCAAGCACGGCCGTAGGATTCCCACACGTCGCGGCGAACGATGGGCTCCCAGTCGGCGCCGAACCCGGCATTGTCTAGGCGTAGTGCCGTCTGAATGTCGAGTCGGCGGTCACGATTGGTGATGGAGTATTCGCGCTTGGTCGCAAGATAGCGTTCTCGGTTGGCGTCGATCCACGATTGAACATGGGCCGAACGTCCTTCCGGGTCCGCTTGGTACCGCGCCCGGTCATACGCCTTTATTCGGTCAATGTTGGCCGCCCGGTATTCCCGCTGTTGCTCAAGGACTGAATCCTTGTTTGCGTGGTACCGGGCGTTATTCTCGGCGTTCAATTTGGCCTTGTTCTTGCCGTAGTGAGCTGCGTTGTACTCGCGCTGGCAGGCCAGGCAATACGCGCCGAGGTCGTCATGTGCGCGCTTGTCCTTTTTGAATTGGACGTCATTGGCGCTTGCGCTGCACTTTGCGCAGGTTCGGGTAGAGTTGCCCATGTCGGTTACCGCCTTAATCGGTAGTCGATAGGCCCTCGGATACTCCAATATCCGGGGGCCATTCTTGTCTCTCTATTCTACCAAGAGGGGCCGTCAGAACGGGGATATGCTCCATCCTTGAGTCTCATAGTCGTCGTACACGTCATGGTTGACGAATTGTTGATCAGGATTCAGCAACGGCATGAGAAGCAACCGGTTCACGGCTTGAGAGAATGCATCGATGGTGTCGTCATGCGCACCGTTCGGGAACGCTTTAGCTTCCTCGACCAGTTCTTCCACGTTGGGCAGTAGCTTCGCGTTCGGCAAGATGACGTTCCCAGAGAACGCCAGCGGGGAGACTGCTGATGCGCGGGCGTACTTGCTGCCCTCGGGTTCTATGGGGATGAGTCCGACCAGTTGGGATTGCAGCGAGTTGATTGCCGCGGTTCCATTGGCCTTGTCTTCCACGAACTTCGCTATTGCTTCGGGCCACTTCGCTGACATGGCTTTGATGGCCGTGAGCGTGGCGTTGAAGTTCATGCGTTCCCGGACTTGGTCCAGCAAGTACGCGGTATTGCCGACGCGCAACCAGACTTGACCCACAACAAAGTCGCTCGTGGGCTTGTCCTTGAACGTGAGGTCCCACGACTGCACGAGCTCATGATCGTCACGCCCAATGCCAGGCACTCGGCGGGAACCGTCAGGCTGTTCTATCCAGAGCGGCTGCTCGTAGCGAGTCCACTCTTTCGGGAACACGTTGCCCGTCTCCGGGTTCGGCGATCCTTGATAGAGAGCAGAGAAGTCGCGGGGGCCGGCCTGAACTCGGATCTGTTCCCACTCCACTGGCGTGCGGGGTTCGCCGGTCTTCTCGTTGGTACGAGCGGAGCGCATCCATTCGCCGGGATGGCGGCCGAGCGGATCCGTTTCGCCGGCGTCCGGGTCGTGGTGGGCTTGAGCGGGGATGTTGATGACTCGCCAGCGGGCCTTATCCGGTTGAGACAGCAGGAACCCTGCCATGTCATCGACGTGCCAGCGTGTGAGAATCAGGATCACGGGAGCGCCGGGAGCCAAGCGGGTGGAACCAACGGAACGCCAGAAGTTCTTGGCACGCTCACGGAAGGTGGGGGACTCGGCTTGTTCGCGGTTGGATACCGGGTCATCAATGAACAGGATGTCCGCGGGCTTACCGGTTAGGCCGCCGGTGAGGCCGACCGCTTTGACGCCGCCCTTGTGCTTGTCCAGTTGCCATTCGGAAGCAGCGCCGTTGTCTGGGCTGATCCGTAGGCCAAGGTCGAGTGTTCCTTCTTGGCCTTGGTTGTCGGTGATGAACTTGCGGATGTCACGCCCGAAGGTGAGTGCGAGCCCGGCAGAGTAGGAGACGACGGCGATGCGTCGGTCCGGGTTGCGGGTGAGGAACCAGAGCGGGCCTACCTTGGTGACGCGGGTGCTCTTCCCCTCCTGCGGCGGCATTGAAATTATGAGGCGGTCGCAAGTGCCGTTCTCTACATCCATGAGTGCCTGGTCGATGATGTCGAGGGCAGGCGTTTGGATGGTGGAGGTGTCTACGGCTTTGGCCAGCTGCCCGGGGGAGTCCCACTGGGGGAGTTCAGGCGGGGGTTCTGGCGGCTCGAACATGCGGGCCGCGATTTCGATCCAGTCCAGCTCCACGGCTACCTCACCGCTTTCCGGTCGATCAAGGGTTGTTGGTGGCGGCACGTCCGCGGTTGTTGTCGCTATGCGGTGTCGCGGCTTGTTCCTCCCAGTGGAGGTCCGGCACTTCGGCATGCGATCGTGTTGTGTTGTCGGCTGTTGCCGCCACCAATTCTGTTCGGCAGGTTATTGCCGGTCCGTCCGTTTCGATTCCCTTGCGGGTTCGGTTCGGGTGGGATCGGCAGTATCTTGCCGCAAGAGTAAACCCGGCCGCGCTTGGGGTCGCAGCCGGGAAGTTGTGGGCCTGAGTCTCACGACTTGAGGCGTGGCCATTACGTGGCCAGCGAGATGTAGTGCCTACCTTTCAATAGGTTCTGCATCTTCCCATCCTGCGGGTAGCGACCGCATGAGGAAGTGTGCCCCGCCGCGCCAGCGCATAGCCAGCGGGACGGGGTGGTGTGCGTTGGG
>DNHA01000075.1:5616-5899 GCA_003486025.1 Micrococcaceae bacterium
GGTGGAAGGCTCACCGGGGAAGTTTAGGCTGGCACGTTTGAGTTGGGTTTCATCAGCCCGAGTCCATCAACGTTCGTGTGCCAGCTTTGTGGAATGTGCGGAGTCGAACCGCGCTTGTGATCGCCACACCGGATTTCAGGTCCGCTTTCGATCCATCCCTACGTTCAGCCGCTCATGTCAGCCGAACTATGAAGTTTTCACTGCGTGCCGTTCCAGCGGTGCATCAGAAGACTGGAACATGCGTCCCCTCGGTGGCGTTCACCAATAGTTGTAGGTGATCACC
>DNHA01000015.1:0-261 GCA_003486025.1 Micrococcaceae bacterium
AATGCCCAGACGTTGGCCCATACCCAGTGAGAAGCCGCCGACCTTCTTCCGGTTCAACTGGCTCAACCCGGTCAGTTCCAACGCCTCGTCCACACGGGAGCGCGGGATACCTCCGGTGGCTGCCATAGCCCTCAAGTGGGTGCGGGCGGTCAGCGACTTGTGCACCGATTTCGCTTCAAGCAAGGCCCCCACCTCGGTCAGTGGATGCTTTGATGAACGAAAATTATTGCCGTTGACTGCGACCTGACCGGCGGTTGGCTT
>DNHA01000015.1:316-23115 GCA_003486025.1 Micrococcaceae bacterium
GATTTACCGGCGCCGTTAGGGCCGAGGAATCCGGTCACCATTCCCGGCTGGACCGTGAACGACACGTTGTCGACTACGGTTTTAGCACCGTATTTCTTGGTGAGCTGCTGTGCCTGAATCATATGTCCAGCATAAAAAACCTGGCCAGCAAAAACACCGACCCCAGTGCTGATCTTGGCCCTCACTCCAAAGGTGGAGCCAACCATGCTCAGGTGCCAGCAGGTGCACCTATAGGCGCACACTGGAGGACATCAGACCCACAGCGCAGGGTTGACCAGAACCATTAAACCCACTGCTATCACGGCAGCAAAGGGTAAGGCGAGCAGCGCAACGAGCACTCGGTGGTCGCGCATGATGGCAACAAATTCACGCAAAAACGCACTGGGCCGGTAGTACGCGGCGGTTTTGCCGCCGAACGCTCGCGCGTCCAACCCGAGGCTACGTGATGCAAGCCCCGCGCGCAGCGCATGGTAATCGCTGGTAACCACCCATAATTGCCCGTCCGGACGGCGGGTTCGCACCAGTGCGTCAGAGAACTTCAAGTTCTCCATGGTGTCTTTAGCCCGGTCTTCAATCAACAGCTGATCCTCAGCTATCCCCTGCTCGCTCAGGTAGCGGCCCATGCTCACGCCCTCGGGCTCCAGCTCGTCGGCGCCCTGCCCGCCGGTGGGGACCATCAACGGTTTAGCTTCTGCTGCCGCGCGGTATAACTGCAGGCCACGATCGAGCCGGCCGCGCAGCAACGCAGTGGCTTTGCCGTTAATGGTGCGGGCACCGAGCACCACTACCGCAGCAGGTTGACCCATCGAAGGAAACTTTCCGTGCACCCAGGCGTAGAGCAACAGCATCGCAAAGAGACTGGCGGTAAAAGCGGAAGACATGAACAGCACAAAGGCCAAGGTGTAGGACCACCAGGTGCTCAGTGCCACCAGCAGTATGGCTATCACCGGCAGCACAAGAACCGCGACCCCGGAAGCAAAGGACAGCAGGTTGGAGATGCGGGAGCCTTCCCGGCGCCACATCACCACCCCGTTATAGATCAGCGCACCGGCAAAGGTCAGGTAAATCAGTGGGGCCAGGGCGAAGACCAGCACAAATACCAGTCCAAGACCCGGCACCAGGTCGGTGACCAGATCAGCTAAGAAGGCGATGCTCAGCAAGACCAGAGGGAAAAGCAGCACCGCATTGCCTAGACGACGTGGATCCTTGCGGTAAGAATGCACGAAGAACAACCAGAAACCCACAAGTACCAGGCCGGGAAGCCAACCGAAGTAAAGAGAATTCATCTGCCAGTCCTCAAAGCCTAGGAAAAAATCGAATATTCGCGTCGTAGCATCGCCTTGGCCCCGAGATAACCAGCCATCCCATGCACCGACGGTCCCGGAGGGGTCGCCGACGAAACTAGATACAGTCCCTTGGATTGCAAATACCAAGGCTCTGCAGACAATCTCGGCCGCATCACGCTTCCGACCAGATCCATAGTTCCTCCCGAAAGATCTCCCCCGACCAGAGCAGCATTTTGCTGTTCCAGTGCGCTGGCAGGAACCACGTGACGTTCACGGATAATGTCGCTGAAACCTGGAGCCGCCGCCTCGATTTGAGCGGTGATCTGCCGACTCATATCTGCTGTTGATCCCAGCGGGACATGGCAATACGCCCAAATGACTTGCGCTGCGCCAGGTGCGCGCGAATCATCAAAAAGGGAGGGCTGGGCGACAATCAGATACGGATGCTCGCTGGTCCGGCGCTTCGCTGCGCGTTCGGCCCGGCCCACTTGTGCTGCGGTACCTCCCAGATGCACGGTGCTTGTCTGGCTCAACACCGGATCTTTCCAGGGGATCGGTTCGCTGAGCACAAAATGTACCAAACAGCTGCCCGGCGAGCGCCGGGTTCTTGACAACTTTTTGGCCAGCTTGTCAGGAATTTTTCCGCTGGCCAGTCTCGCGGCATCCTCGGCGGAGGTGTCAAGCAGGATTGTTTCTGCCTTCAGTTCGGCAACATGGGACACCTTATGTCCGGTATGAATGGTGCCCCCGTGGCTGATCACTTCGGCGGCAAGTGCATCGGCAATAGCCTGTGAGCCGCCTCGCGGCACGGCCCATCCTTGGCCGTGCGCTGCTGCTGCAAGAAAGAGTCCGGCCCCGGCGTTGGCCGGGCCTCGCGCTCCGCCGGCCACATGGGCGGCACATCCCGCGTAAAGCGCCGCGGCACGCGGATACCTGGCTGGAAATATGTCTTTCAACGCCATTCCACCCAGCGTGGAGGCACTGAACAGTCCCAAGGTCAGTGGGTGGGCGGGCACCCTGAGCAACGGGTTAAGCAGGGTATCGCCCAGTTGTTCGATGCGTTGCACCAGGGGCCTGAGCAGCCGGGTGTAAGCCTGTCCATCGCCTGCACCAAGTTCCGCTCCGGTGCGCTCCAGGTCGCGCCATGCGTAGGCGGTGCGTTCGTCCAGAACATGGGCAAAGGACAGTTCCGGGACGATGAAGTCGACCCGTTGGTGCACGTTGAGCTCGTGCATCGCGGTGGAAAGCATGGCCATGGGGTGCACGGCGCTGCCAAGATCAAACTTTGCGCTCGAGCCGTCTAGCGGTTGGGTGCGCGCGGCGCCGCCGATAGTTTCGTTGGCTTCGTAGACATCGACGCTCAGCCCGGCTCGAGCGGCTACCGCAGCAGCCGCGAGTCCATTAGGTCCAGCCCCTACTACCGCTACCGAGGTCATACTTTTTGTTCCTCTGGTTTTTCTGCAGCCTTGCCAAGCCCGCGCAGGGTGAAGACGTCTTGGGCACCGGCGAAGGGACCTGCCAGTGGATCTTCTTGTCCCACGGCACGAATCGGGTCACGCCGCGGGTCGAGGATCGAACGGACAACTTCGAACATCACGTAGGCCAGGATCGCCATATGTGCGAGCACTAAGAAAACATAGCCGATTTCCGGGAAGACCTTATGTGGATCCTTATCTGCGGAGAACGAGTCAAGATAGTTCCACAGTCCGTAGAAGTGCGCCACTTCGACCATCATCCAGACCACAAATAATCGCCATCGCGGCAGCGCCAACGCGAACAGCGGGATCAGCCAGACGATGAACTGCGGGGAATACACCTTATTGACCATGACAAAGGAGGCAATGATCAAAAACGCCAGTGACCCGAGACGCGGGGTGCGTTGAGCCATCAGGCCCAGAACCGCGACGCCAAGACAGCATAAGAAGAAGAGGATCAGCCCGTAACGCGAGATTTGCTCGGCTTCGAAAGTGCCCATGGAGTCGGTTTTCGCGGCGATGGCGTTCCAGGCATGCCAGAAACTTGATAGCCCCGCACCGCGTTCGGAGGAGAAAGTGAAGAAGTGCTTAAAGGAGTCCGGGTAAGCCAGCGCGTAAGGCAGATTCACCAGCACCCACGTTCCGGCGGAAACTCCAGCGGTTGTCCAGAAGACTTTGAACTTTCCCGTTCGGATGGCGATGACCAAGATCGCCCCAAGCACGAAGAACGGGTAGATCTTCATCGCGGCGCCCAATCCGATGAGCACGCCGGCGAGCACCGTATGTCCGCGTGCGAAGGCCAGCATGCCCATGGCAAGCAGGGCCACTGCCCACATATCCCAGTTGATGCTGGCCGTGAGGATGATGCCCGGCGCGATGGCCACGATGGCCGCATCCCAGGGGCGACGTCCGCCCATGCGCAACGTACACACCACGGTGATGACCCAGAGGATCGCCACAATGGCCAGGTTCATATCGAAGTAGAGCAGTGAACGGTTCTCGAGCCCCTGTGGAACCAGTGCCGCCACCGCCGAGGCCACGGCGCTCATCAGCACCGGGTATTCAAATTCTGCCCCGCTGCTGAAAGGCACCCAAGGGTTGTCTGCAAAACCGCGCGCCCCGAACAACGGCACCCAGTCGGAGTAGCAAGCATAGACATAGGGGTTTGAACCGCCCCAGCCGTTGACGCGGCAGGGGTTCTTCGCCAAGAGCATGAGCAGCGCTCCAACCGTAGTCAGCAAGATCATCACGCGTTCTACGGTGAAGAATCCCGGACTGACCCGTCCCGGATCGCTGTGGCGGCCCAAGGGGCCGCCGATCAGCGCGGTGAATTGACGCAAGAATCCATCCGCCCTCGAGGGGACGGTAATGCGCAACGGTCCGCGTTGGCTCGGTTTCTTCGGGGCACTCATGACCTCCAGCCTAGTTTGCCCGGGCACCGCACTGCATCATTTAGTCCGCTGATTCGGTTATTCTCCTCCTATCACCAGCGGGCGGAACATGGCAGGATGCAATTATGCATCAGCCAACGCCGTGAAAGTTTGGAAGTAAGCATGGGGATACTTCGGGCAATCGTCCGGGGAATCGACCATCGTGAAGAAGTCTTCGCGTGCATTAAGGATGCCCCTTCCACCGATGCGGCGGCTATGGCAGTCCACAAGCTCCTGGGAGTCAGCGAAGACGGCGCTCGAGCCATCCTGGACATGCAGGTGCGTCGTTTCAGCGATGCCGAACGTGAAAAATTTGCAGCGCAGTTAGCGCAGCTTGACGCCGAACTGGACTCGCTGCGGTAGGCAAACCGCTAGAAAAATACGATGACATGGACGTTCAGGGTTCTCTCAGCAAGCTAAATCTCCTCTTCACCCTGCGTTAACCTGCTGTAGGGCGGCTGGCTAACTAGGCTTCCTAAGCTCATGAATGTGAGTAAAACCGACAAGCCCAGCGTCCTAGCGATCATCCCAGCACGGGGTGGTTCCAAAGGCGTCAAGCTCAAGAATCTACGCACCATCGGGGGCATCTCCTTGGTGGGCAGGGCCATCCTTGCGGCGCGTTCTGCGACGACAGTCAGCGAAGTCGTGGTCAGCACCGATCATGAACAGATCAAGGCCGAGGCCCTCGCCTACGGAGCCACCGTGATCAGCCGCCCGGCAGATATCGCCGGGGATACGGCTAGCAGCGAAGCGGTGCTTCTCGATGTTTTGTCCAGGGTCTCCGGGACTCCGGATATCACCTTGTTCATCCAGTGCACCAGCCCGCTGATCGACCCGGCGGATCTGGATGCTGCCGTTGCCTCGGTGCGCGACGGCGAAGCCGAAGTCAGCTTCGCCGCAGTGGCCGACCACGGTTTCCACTGGACCGCAGACGCAGCAGGGCTAGCGGTCTCCAGCGGACATGACGCGGCGAACCGGCCGCGCCGCCAGGATCGCGAGGCCCGCTGGCTAGAGACCGGAGCGTTCTACGCGATGGATACCGAAGGTTTCCTGGCCGCAGAACATCGCTTCTTCGGCCGAGTGCGGATCTGTGAAGTCGCCGCAGAACACGGGATGGACATCGACACCGAAGCGGATCTGGCATTGGCGCAGCTACGCGTGCCACGCCAAGCCGAACCCATCCTGGTTGACGCGGTAGTGACCGACTTCGACGGGGTGCACACCCCGGATACCGCCTACGTAGACGAGCACGGGACAGAAACCGTGCGGGTCTCACGCTCCGATGGCATGGGCGTAGCCCGGCTACGAGCGGCCGGGGTGAAGTTCCTCATTCTCTCCAAGGAACGCAACCCGGTAGTTGCCGCCCGCGCGGCAAAACTGAACGTCGAGGTCGCCCACGGCATCGACAACAAGGCCGAATACCTGGCCCGCTGGTTGGCCGACGAAGAAATCAACCCAGCCCGCGTGGCCTATGTCGGCAATGACATCAATGATCTGGCACCGATGGCGCTGGTGGGTTGGCCGATTACGGTTGCCGACGCCAGCGACGAGGTACACCGAGCCGCACGCCATCGCCTGACCCGCCCCGGCGGCAACGGCGCGGTCCGCGAGCTCGCGGAGCTGGTCCTCGCGGCCCGCTGCGCACCCCAAGTTTGAAAATCAAAGTTTTCCCAATGAAAGGCAAGTCAATGACCTCCGTGAACACCGAAATCAAGCCAGTAGCTATCGGCGATTCCCTGCTCGGCACCGGCCAGCAGGTCTACGTCATCGGCGAGATCGGCATCAACCACAATGGCGACATGGAAATCGCCAAGCAGCTGATCGATGTCTCGGCCGAGGCCGGCGCCAACGCCGTGAAGTTCCAGAAGCGCACCCCGGACATCTCCACCCCGATGGATATGCGTGACAAGATCCGCTCCACCCCCTGGGGCGACATGACCTACCTGGACTACCGCTACCGCGTCGAATTCGACCAGGCACAGTACAAGGAGCTCATCTCCTACGCTGCGTCCAAGGGCCTGCACGCTTTCGCTTCGCCATGGGATGTTCCTTCGGTGCACTTCATGGAGGAACAGGGCGCAGTCACCCACAAGGTTGCTTCCGCATCGGTCACCGACATCGAGCTGCTCAAGGCTCTGGCCGAGACCGGCAAGCCAATCATCTTGTCCACCGGCATGTCCACCATCGAGCAGATCGACAAGGCAGTGGAGACCCTGGGCACCGACAAGCTGGTCATGATGCACGCAACCAGCACCTACCCGCTGCCTCCTGAAGAGGCAAACCTGCGCATGGTCGAGACCCTGCGCGAGCGTTACCAGGTCCCAGTGGGCTACTCGGGCCACGAGCGCGGCCTGCAGATCTCGCTGGCAGCCGTTGCCCTGGGCGCGGTCACCGTAGAACGCCACATCACCTTGGACCGCACCATGTGGGGTTCGGATCAGGCTTCCTCGCTGGAGCCAAAGGGCTTCGCCTCGCTGATCCGCGATATCCGCATCCTCGAGCAGGCCATGGGCGACGGCGTCAAGAAGGTATTCCCAGGCGAGCTGGCACCGCTGAGCCGCCTGCGCCGCGTCGACGCCTAGTCACGGAGCACATCCGGCGGTTGGACTCGCCATTGGGTCCAACCGCCGTTTATTTTTTTGTCTCCCCTAGCCCAGAAGGAACCATGAGTTTGATCCCCGGTCGTATATCAGTGGTGATTCCCGCCTATAACCAGGAGGAATACATCTGTGATGCCCTCACCTCACTAACCAGGCAAAAAATGGGCAAGTGGGAATTAGAGGTGTTGGTGGTTGACGATGCTTCCACCGATCAGACCGCGAATCTGGTGCTCGGCTACCAGCACAAGCTCGAGCGCCTCGAACTTGTCCGCTTGCCTGAGAACTCTGGGGTCTCCGCGGCCCGCAACGCCGGGCTGGAGGCGGTGACCGGTGAATTCTTCACCTTCCTTGATCCAGATGACTGGTACGCTCCGGAACATCTGGCGACGCTGGCCTCTGCCTTGGAAGAGCTGCACGTGGATTTTGTGCGCACCGACCATGTGCGTGTGACAGGGACCAATCGGGTGCTGCACCGCGCCCCGCAGGCTGTGCGCGGTCTGCCGTTGAACCCGGCAGACGATATCGAACCCATCGATTCGCCGTCGATGGTGGACTATGCCTTTGTCTGGGCCGGCATGTACCGCACCGATTTGATGCGCTCCGCGGACGCATACTTCTTCGATGCAGATCTATACAGCGCCGAGGACCGGCTCTGGCTGTGGAAATTGCACCTGCGCACCAGCCGCTATGCGGTAGTTTCCTACCCCGGGGTGTTCTACCGCCGGGGCCTGCCCGGCTCGCTCACCCAGGTTTTTGACGAACGCCAACTGGGTTTCATTCCTGCCTACGCGCGGATTCTGGACGAGGTACGTGCCCATCGGGACGCGGAACGGCACCTTCCCAAGGCTATGCGCCAGTTCTTCGCGATCGTATGCCACCATGAAAAACGCGCCAAAAACTATCCGCCTCAGGTGCGGCTGGAAATGAAACAGCAGCTACGAAAGATCTTCACCACCATCGACGTTCATATTGCCCAACAGGTTGCACTTGAAATGGATATTGCGCGCCGTCGCCATATCCTCTCCTTCCTTCAGGTGGGGGTCGCTAAATGATCGCTTTAGTCGAGGCCAGCAGCTATTTTCAAATAGCTTCCCTGGCCGCCATGGCCGATGCTGGACTACTGCCGCAGGCAGATGAATATGTGCTGGTACTCGCCAATGGCTCACAGCTGCCCGAACTGACTACGCCGTTAGACGAAGCTCCCGGCTTTGCAGAGCTCGCCGCAAGATTTGACCGCGTCGTGGACCTGGCGGCGTTGGTGTCCCCGCGCCGCCCAGCCCAGTTCAACCCGCGCGAAGACGAATTATTGATCTTTGAACGCTTGCTGCGCAGCGCTTGGGGCTTAGGCGATGGACGAGTCACCTTGGTGGTTGAATCCATCCAGGTCAATCCGGCCCGAGCCTTAGCGCGGATCTTCTTCGACGCTACGTTGTGGGTGCACTCCGATGGCCTGATGTCCTACGGCCCCACCCGGAGCAAGCTCCAGGTCCCACTCGCGCAGCGCCTCGCCGGAACCATCCACGTGGATCTGGTCCCGGGGCTCGAGCCGCAATTGCTCGCCGAACAGCAACCTCCGCGGCAGGTCTTGCCGGGCACCGCACTGAAGGCAGTCTTCGCACAGCTTGCCGAGAGCTGCGAGTTGCAGCTTCCCCAGGGAGCAGCGTTGATTCTCGGGCAGTACTTAGGCTCGCTGGGTCTGGTCGATGCGGAGNNCACTATTTTGTTCAAGGCACACCCCTCGGCCAGTGCCACCTCGGCGGCACGGTTGCGGGCGCGGGCGTTGGATCTGCAACTGGACTTCCATCTTCTGGACACCGATCATCTAGCAGAAACTGTCATTCTCGCCGCGCAACCGCAGCTGGTGATCTCTTGCTTCTCTACCGCGCTAGTAACCGCAAAGTACGTGCTCGGCACTCAGGTGCACGCGGTGGGGACCGCCAAAATGCTGCAGTTACTGGCCCCGTATGAAAATTCGAACCGAATCCCGCTGTCGATCATCCACGGTCTCTTTGTACAGGATCTGTCGGTGCCTGCGCGGGCTGGAAACATCGATATGCTCAGCAATCTGCTCGCTGCGGTCTCCTACTGCATGCAGTCAAAGCAGCTTCCGCAGCTGCGCGAGACGGCCGAACAGTTTCTTTCCGAACACTACGGTGTGTATTCCGCGCACTTCAAACGTCGGCGCATCACCAAACTTGAACTTCCACCGACTTGGGCCCACCTGCCGGTGCGCCGGTCGGTACCTGCAAAGGTCCGTGGGGCCAGCCGCCATGTGCTGCGCCGCGGTTCTCGGGGCTTGGACAGAATGTCCAAGGTCCTGAACCGGCTGGCAAAATGAACGATACGATGATGAAAATTTCCCAGCCCGAATCCCAAGAAGTGCCACGGCCGCGCTTTGGCGCTGCCCATGCATGGGTTGAGTCTCCCCTGCAATTGCTGTCCGCCGTGGAAACCCATGCAGCAGGTCTGCTCGGCAACGAGGTCTACGTCATTCCGAGGCGGGGAATGCCCTTGGAAGCAACTACCAAGGCACTGCTGAAGAATTCGCCAGCCGGATTACATTTCATGCCCGCAGCCAAACGTCCGCCGCAACCGAACTCTTCACGTGAGCGTTACGTCACGGGCGATGCTTATTCTGGCCGGATCCAGCGCACCCTGCTTACCGGGGTTAAAGCCAAGGAAATTGTCATTATCGATGACGGTCTGGCCACCCTGGCACTGATTCGTCAGTTGGTCAGCGCAGAGCCGACGCCATTGATTCGCGCGCGAGCCAAGAATACTCCCGCACGCCACGCACTGGGATTAGCTATGTGGCACCGGCTTCGCAGTTTGGCCAGAGAAGGGCGATTGCTGGTCGTCTCCGCTTTGCAGGTTGATGCCCAGCTTAAAAATCGGATGGAAGAGTTGGGGATTAAGTTCGCCCAGCATCGCTTTGAATGGTTGGCCACCCAGCCCGTCGCCGAACGCTTCACAGAACCGACGCTGCTGATCGGTTCGGCCATGGCCGCCGATAAAATTATCCATGCCGAACCCTATCTCCAGTGGATTCGCTCCATTGCGGCGGAAGGCCCGGTCGCTTATTTTCCGCATCGACGCGAAACTGAGCAAATACTCTCCGAACTCCGGCAGATGCCCAATGTCATTCTGAAGCAGCACACCATTCCCATCGAGATGCGTTTACGGGACTTACGCCCGGGACAAGAGATCAGAGCCCTGCCGTCGACAGTTATTCCTTCCTTGCGTTTATTGCTCGGCAATGAAGCTCGTAGTCTCTACGCGCAGCCGGTCCCAGATCACTGGTGGACATCCGATACCTCGCAAGATCTCCGTGACCACTTGTCCAGTTCGTTGAAGGTGTGATCAGAGCTGTGAAACCAGCCGTTTTAGCTGTTGCGGATTCAGATTCTTACCTGAAGCTCGCCACCACCTTCCTGCACCGCCTTGGTCCTGGGTGGGATCGACGTGTTGTCTTGGCCCGCACCCCGGTAATGCCTACCGACGAACAGATCCTGGCTGCCTTCGAAGGCACCGATCTAGACCCTGAAGATCTAGAAGTGCTGGCGTTAAACCAGTTCAACTCGCAATCTATTGGTGAAGACCTAATCTTCGCCGCCGCGACGGGTCCGGTTGTTGCGGAGTTATACGCTCGAATCCTGCGAACCGAGCCGGTAGATAATCGGCGCACCGCACTTATATCTGCACTTCCAGGAGTTGCATTCCCGGCGACACGCAAGGGTTGGAACTACCGCCGTCCCGGCGACGGTTTCATCTGCCATTCGCATGCAGAGGCTCGTGACTTTTCCTTCATGAACCTTGATGATGATGGACATCAGCCCACCATCATGGTCAGCAAACTTCCCTTTCTGCGTTCCACCGGCTTCCCGACGCAAGTTCCGGGACCCATCAAACGCCTAGTTTTCGCACCGCAGGCGAAGGTACCTGTTGGCAAAGAAGAACGAGAACAGATCCTCATCTCGCTCGAGCGCGCCGCCAGGCTTAACCCCGGGCTAGAGGTTCTGGTCAAACTCCGCGCGCGAGCCGGAGAACCACAAACACACCTCGAGGCATATCCCTACGATTTGCTCTTTGGGCAGCTTGTACGCGCGGGCAGGCTAGGTAAAGTCACACATCTGCAATTTGTCACCGGCAGTATGGCCGAAGCCCTGAGCAAGCAAAGCGCGCTGGTGACGGTCTCTTCGACGGCCGCTCTCGAGTCTCTCGATCGCGGCTTACCAACCATGGTTCTTTCGGACTTCGGGGTCAACGCCGAAATGATCAACGTTGTATTTGAGAGTTCTGGGTTGCTTGGAACCTTGGATGACCTCGAAAATTTGAACTTTGCTCCAGCGAACAAACCATGGCTACGCGAAAACTATTTTCACCGCGTGGACAACACTTTTAATGAGTCGTTGATGATCCTGGCACAACGAGCGCGCGACGGTCAGCTGAAAACAGATCCCGAAGTACTGGCGTCAATTAAGCATCAGCCCCTGCGTCAACGCGTACGCACGGCGCTTCCGACACCCCTGCTGAAGGTTCTCCTAAAAATTCGCAGACAACTGCGGGTATCCCAGCAATCGAGCACTAGATCATTGTCATGAGTTACCTAACTTACGATACTTACCAGTGCTTTGAGCCGAATCTGCGATACATGTAATGTGCTAATCATAATTTACTAGTGTACAAAGTAACCCCTTAGCGTGTGCCCACTGTCCGCAACAGCGTCCCCCAAAGAACAGCTATTCTTTCGCGGCCTGCGACATCTGCGGTGATTACTAGCACTTTGGGAATCTTTCTTGACCAAAAGGTCTTAAGATCATTAAGGGCCCATTAATAGACTGTGCTTTCGCGCGGCCATTTTGCCCACAGCTTTGTATATTTCTTTAGGAGTTCATGTGTCGGCGAACCCGATTCGCGTTGCCATTGTTGGCGTGGGCAACTGCGCTACATCCCTTATCCAAGGTGTCGAGTACTACCGAAGTGCCGACGAAAATGCCTCCATCCCGGGTCTGATGCATGTCCGATTCGGCGAATACCACGTAGGTGACGTGGAGTTCGTAGCGGCATTCGATGTTGACGCTAAGAAGGTCGGTCTCGACCTATCTGAAGCAATCCTCGCCAGCGAGAACAACACCATCAAAATCGCAGACGTGCCAAACACCGGTGTGACCGTGCTGCGCGGCCACACCATGGATGGTCTGGGCAAGTACTACCGCGAGACCATTGAGGAATCCACCGCCGAGCCTGTCGACGTCGTCCAGACGTTGAAGGACAACAAGGTAGACGTCATGGTCTGCTACCTGCCAGTGGGTTCCGAAGCTGCCGCGAAATTCTACGCACAGTGCGCCATCGACGCTGGCGTGGGATTTGTCAACGCCTTGCCTGTCTTCATTGCCGGTACCCCAGAGTGGGCTCAGAAATTCACCGATGCACGCGTGCCAATCGTCGGCGACGACATCAAGTCGCAGATTGGCGCCACTATCACGCACCGCGTGATGGCAAAGCTTTTCGAGGACCGCGGCGTGGTGCTTGACCGCACCTACCAGCTTAACGTCGGTGGCAACATGGACTTCAAGAACATGCTCGAGCGCGAGCGCCTTGAATCCAAGAAGATCTCCAAGACTCAAGCCGTCACCTCGAACACCTCTGCCAAGCTCACCGCAGACGATGTTCACATCGGCCCAAGTGACTACGTGGCCTGGCTGGATGACCGCAAGTGGGCGTTTGTCCGCCTCGAGGGCCGCAACTTCGGCGACGCTCCAGTGAACCTGGAATACAAGTTGGAAGTTTGGGACTCACCAAACTCCGCCGGCGTCATCATTGATGCTGTCCGCGCAGCCAAGATCGCGCTTGACCGCGGTATCGGTGGACCAATCCTGTCGGCGTCGAGCTACTTCATGAAGTCACCACCGGAGCAGTACGACGACGAAACTGCGCGCCAGAAGGTTGAAGCCTTCATTCGCGGCGACGTAGAGCGCTAAATTTTATGGTTTAGTTCTGCGCTAGCTTAAGCAGGGTTTGGAAATTCTGGATTTCCGAACCCTGCTTTTTGTTTTCTGCACCAAGACGCGGAGAAGCCCGCCGGCTGAAAGGCCGGCGGGCCTCTGTGCAATTACTTGCGAATTCATTTTCTACCTCTTTTCCAGTGATTCCAATCAACGGTAATGGCGTCGCTTGGAACTACCGGATACGGAAGTACATTTCTGGTGGCACATGGTTAACCAGTTCCCGTTGCCGAAGTTGACGGTTGAACTCAGTGCTGTCCAATGGCTTCGAGTTTTTACCTAAACGCTTTTTCATTATTTTTCCCTCCCTTCTATATGAATCGAAGGGCTGGGAAGGTCTTGGCGCGTGGTTGAAATTGCGCGAGCCTTGAGGCTTTCAGGACCGGCGAAGATGAGTTCCGAGGTCCGAACAGCCCGTTGGGTGGTGCTGTCAAAAAGTGGAGCAGACATGAAAAAGTTCCTAAGGGAGAATGTCGATTACTGACTGACTGCCTCAGGAACTTTCGATTGGATTCGTAGAAGTCTAGGAATCCATTTTTCCAGAGGCAGAGGAAACGCCATGGCGCGCGGCATAGCCGAACCAGCGATGCGTAAAGGTCATATTGCCTGATCGCTTGCCGCCATCGTTCCAAATAACTGAATTTGTAATCACGTTTCCCACCTCCTAAATATCTGTCCGAATCAATCATGCGTAAGCACGAGATTCTTTGTGTATTTTCTTTTTGATCCGCAAATCTCATTGAGACTTCCCAATCACAATATCAGCATACATGGAGAATGCAGTGAGTGCCAGTGATGGGCGAAAATTCTTAAATAAGTTTCATTAAATGCGTTAGGGCCGCCTCGAGCGATGCCCAAAACGACCCCCGCAGCACAGTGCGTGAACTACTTATCGTGTTCTCCGGCTTGAGATTCGGGTTGCTCAGCCCACCAAGCCTGCAGCCGCTCTCCAGCAATATCTTCGCCCAGCGGTCCATCGTCTAGACGCAAGTTCAACAGGAAGTTGTAAGCACGGCCCACCACTGGCCCTGCCTTGATCCCCAACAGGGACATGATCTGTTCTCCATTGAGGTCTGGCCGAATAGAATTCAGCTCTTCCTGCTCGGTAATTTCTGCGATACGAGTCTCTAAATCGTCATATGCGAAACCCAGGCGTTCTGCCTTGCGGCGGTTTCGAGTCGTGACGTCTGAGCGGGTTAACCGATGCAAACGCTCAAGTAAGTCGCCAGCATCTGTTACGTAGCGGCGTACGGCCGAGTCGGTCCAGCCGGCTTCGCCGTAACCATAGAAGCGCATGTGCAACTCCACCAGACGCGCTACTGCTTTGGTCGTGTCCTTGTCGAAGCGAAGAGCGCGCATACGCTGCTTCACCAGCTTGGAGCCGACCATGTCATGGTGGCGGAAAGACACCGCTCCATTGGACTCAAATTTTCGCGTTGCAGGCTTTCCGACATCATGCATCAGGGCCGCAAAGCGCAATATGAAATCCGGTCCCGGGACCGCACCATCGCTCTCGGTCTCATGTCCCATTGCTTGTTCGAGCACCGTCAATGAATGCTGATAGACATCTTTGTGCCGATGATGTTCGTCGATTTCTAAACGCAAAGCCGATACCTCGGGCAATACTTTGTCGGCCAGACCGGAGTCGACCAATAAATCTATCCCAGCTCGAGGGTCCGCGCCGTTGATCAGCTTGACCAATTCATCGCGCACCCGTTCGGCAGAAATAATATTAATGCGCTCGGTCATCTCGGCCATCGCTTGGCGTACCTCTGGCGAAACTTCGATGCGAAGTTGAGAAGCAAAGCGCGCAGCGCGCATCATTCTTAGTGGATCATCGGAAAACGAGATATCCGGCGATCCTGGAGTGCGGATGAGTCCTTCACGTAGTGAATCAACCCCGTCAAAAGGATCCACCAATTCCAAATCGGGCAGTCGCAAGGCCATTGCATTCATGGTGAAGTCCCGGCGGAAGAGATCATCACGGAGATTGTCGCCAAAAGCGACAATGGGCTTACGCGAATCCTTGTCATAGGCATCTGCGCGATAGGTCGTGACCTCTAAGGTAAAACCGTCTTTTTTGAAGGCAATGGTCCCAAACTCGCGACCCACATCCCAGATATTGTCGGCCCAGCCAGAGATCGCTTTGACCGTCTGCTCAGGTGTAGCGCTCGTGGTGAAATCCAGGTCGGGTGAGACACGTCCAAGAAACAGGTCGCGTACCGGACCACCCACCAAAGAGATCTCAAATCCGGCGCGAACAAAACGGTCGGCTAGTTCGAAAATGACCGAAGGCAGGATCTGGCGCAAGGCGTCATGAGATGGAAGTGCGTGCATAGTTCCTTAAGCGTGCCAGATTTCTGATGATCTCGCTTGAAAAATCACCGAAGTTCCTTGCGAGATAGCTCTCTTGTCCAAGTCGCTAAGGTATAGATCACGAAAAACTCGATAGAGTGGTTGCATGAACCGTCCGATCCCGTCTGCCCCAAAGCGCACCCCATTGACTGCGTCAATGGCTTCTGCGCAGGCCTCTGGTGGTCCTCAGGCGCTTCCTACGGTTGAAGAAGTCTCCTCCGGCGGCATAGTTATCGACTTTGATAACCCCGATTTTCCGGTGGCAATCATCGCCCGATACAACCGTGGCGGGCGCTTGGAATGGTGCCTGCCCAAGGGTCATCCTGAGGGCGAAGAAACGAACGAAGAAGCGGCAATCCGGGAGATCGAAGAAGAAACCGGAATTGCCGGTCGCATTCTTGCTCCGCTCGGTTCCGTCGATTATTGGTTCACCGTAACTAACTACCGGGTACATAAAACCGTGCACCATTTCCTCCTGGAAGCCACCGGCGGCCGACTCACGATCGAGAATGATCCCGATCATGAAGCCGTTGATGTTGCGTGGATTCCGTTGAATTCGCTCGGTAAACGCCTTTCCTTCCCTAATGAACGCCGGATCGCAGACCTGGCACGCGAGGTCCTAACGAAGTATGTCTCAGGTTCCTAATTCACATCCAGGCTCCGATCAGCCACACACGGGAGCTCTTGAACAGGTAACGGAACCAGCGGCTCCCCCAATGCCGGCCTCCGGCGGACGGTCAACGACCTACGCCCTCATGGCCTCCGGCACTTTGGTGTCCCGAATTCTTGGCTTTGTACGTACCGCAATGCTTGCCATGGCCATCGGCTCGGTCACCTCCGTGGCCGACATTTTCGAGAAGGCGAACGTCATTCCGACGATCATCTTCATGTTGCTGGCCGGCGGCATTTTCAACGTTGTGCTCATCCCACAGCTCATCAAGGCTTCCAAGGCCAAGGATCGAGGTGCCGCTTATACCTCGAAGCTGGTCACCCTCACCGTAGTTGTCATGGGCACGCTGACTCTGGTGCTAACCCTCTGCGCACGGCCAATTATCGTCGCGTTAACCAATAACTGGACAGAACCGATGATTGCCCTGGGAACGGCGTTCGCCTATTGGTCCTTGCCCCAGGTATTTTTCTACGGACTGTATGCGGTACTTGGGCAGGTGCTCAACGCGCACGGGAAGTTCGCCGCGTTTATGTGGGCGCCAGCGGTAAACAACCTCATTCAGCTGCTGGTTATTGGCTCGTTCATCATCGTGTTCGGCGCCTATTCCACGGGTAATCCCATGGACACCTGGAGCACCGGAAAAACCATCTGGCTTGCCGGCGGCGCAACGCTTGGCATTTTGATGCAATCTCTGGTGCTGTTGTGGCCCCTGAAAAAGATCAACCTCAAGCTCCAATTCGATTTTTCATGGCGCGGTATGGGCTTACGCCACGTCGGCCGATTGGCTATTTGGACGCTCGCTGCAATGGTCATCGGCAATATCTCCTCGTTGCTTTATTCAAAGATCGTCTCTGGAGCGACAGCCGCCCGTACTGAGCTAAGTACCGAGCAAGCAGCCTCGGTAGCCGGCGAATATGCACTGAATACCTCACAGCTCATCACCGTGCTCCCCCACTCGCTTTTCGCGCTCACGGTAGCCACGGTGCTGTTCAATGACTTCACGCGCGCCTTCGCCGACAATCGACGCAAGGATATCGGTCCACTGCTCAACCAGGGCATGCGCTCCACCGCGATCCCGATAATTTTCTGCACTCTGGTTTTCATCGTTTTGGCTGGCCCCCTAGGTCGGCTCTTCGCGGGTAACTCGGAACATTCGACTACAGCGGCAGCGGCGATCGGCCAACTACTGGTGTTGACCGCTCTGGGGCTTCCCTTCAAATCCCTGCAGTTCTTCATGCTGCGCGTATTTTTTGCCGACGAAGACACCCGGACACCGATGCTCATCCAAAGCAGCATTGCCCTCATTGGGTTGACCGGCGCGGTGTTGGCGTATTTCTTGATCGCTCCAGTTCATATCGCGGCGGCCATTGCCTTTATTTACGGAATCACTAACGTCATTTCGGCATTGATCACCCACTATCTGATCAAACGCCGATATGGCGATTACGGCGTTGGCACCGTAATCGATACCTACATTCGCATCGGCTGGATGGCTACGCTCTCAGCCATCGTCGGCTGTGTGCCATTAGCTCTTTTAGGTGGCTTCAGCTTCGGATTTGCCTACGATTCACTATTGAGTGCCATCGTCACGATCTGTATCGTGGGCCTAGTTATGGCAGTCGCCTTTGTGTTCCTATTGCACCGCACTAAAGTCCCTGAGCTCGCCGGGTTCCTCGGTCCGCTGGTGCGCAGAATTCCGGGTCTCACTAAGCGGTGATTCTGCTCAAATGACCAACGAATGACGTCTTTGGGCAGGTAACATGAAAGATGGTAGGTCAGCCTGCCGTTCGAAGCAATCAAACCTTGGAGATGCACGTGTCGCAGCCCATCGATGTCGGTTCCGTCCTTAGCGGTCGTTACCAGGTCACCGAATCCGTTTTGACCACCGCCGAGGGAGATCTGGTGCTGGGTGGCATCGATCAGGTGCTCAACCGATCGGTCAGCATCGTGGTCGCCTCAGCGGCTAATTCCTCCCAGCTCGCCACCAGTGCACGAGAGATCGCCATGGGTGAGCGCCAGGCAAACGTCCAGGTTCTGGATCTGGGAATTACCGAAACGAATCAAAGCTATCTGGTAGCGAATGTCGCACGTTCGGCCGACCTGCTGGATTTAGTTCTTGAAGCCCAGGACGCACCGTACGTAGAGCCGTTTTTCACCGACACTCTGGGAACCGAAATTTTCGGTGAATCCCGTCAGTCGGTCCCTGAAACCTATGCGGACGACGCTGAATACTACGATCAGCTGCGCTACGAAGATGAGCCCGAAGAACAGGGCAAGGTTGGAAACGCACTCAGTAGTGGGTTTGCCGGACTGAAAAATCGTTTCAGCCGCAAAAACACCGCCCCTGCGGAATCCTTCGATGACGAAGATTCGTACGTTGAGGAAAACACGGGCGACCAGACAGCACCCAATGCTCAAGTCGCCACACCAACTGTTGCTACCCCCGTCACTCCATCGAGCAAGAACGCCGAGGCTCCAAAGCCTAAGGTGACTCGTCTGGATGACGACAAGGAACCGAACGTAACCGCTACCGCTGCTCTCGCAGCAGCTGCTCAGTCCAAGGGCGATGCGCCGAAAAAGACGGAACCCAAAAAAGCAGAGCCACAGAAGCAAGAACCTGAGAAACCTGTTAAGAAGAAGGCTGCCGCCGCTGGTGTCGGTGCAGCTGCTGCGGTTGCCTCGGCACCAAAGGCGTCAACCTTCCCTGCGGCCGCCAAGGGTGTCCCAGCACAGGATATTCCTGAACCCGTAGAAAACGAAGACGACGAGGGCACCTCGAAGGGTGTCCGTCTGCTCGTCGGTGCAGTATTAGTCGCAGTATTAGTTATCGGTATCGTCTTCGCTTTCAACTTCCTCGGAGGAGCTGGCAAGGATAATACAGCTGATGCCCCCGCAACGCCCACCGAGTCGGCAGCAGAACCTTCCAAGGAAACTTCAGAGACTCCTACAGAGCCTTCGTTGCCTGCTCCCAAGGTTGATGGTGTCTCCCGCTTGGTGCCAGGCAACCAGCAGCTCAACGCCGAAACCGATAACACCCTGAGCGATATGACCGATGGTAATCCGTCAAGCACCTACAAGACTTACTCGTACACCACAAGCAATTTCGGTGGATTCGCTTCAAATATGGTCTTCATCTTAGATCTCGAAGAAGAATCCGCGATCAAGGAAATCAACCTCGAGGGCCTAAATGCCACCGGTGGAGATTATGAGATCCTTGTTGGCAAGTCCGATGATCTTGGTGATGCGAAGTCGGTTGCGAAGGGTTCGTTCTCCGGTCCTTCAATCTCTATTCCGGTCAAGGGCGATGAAACCGACTACCTTGCCGGTTCCCACGTGTTCCTCAACGTCACCGATCTGCCACGCCGTGCTTCGGGTGCCAATGCATCGCGCCCATGGGGTCTGCAGATTGGCGAGTTCTCCGCGAAGTAACAGACGCGGAATTTTTTACCATAGCAATGCGTTGAGGTGGATAGTGAGGTTAGACCTTACTATCCACCTCGCATTATTAGAACGAAAGGGTTCTATCCCCGTGACTTCAGCACTGAACGACGAAATCCGCGACGTAATCATCGTCGGTTCCGGCCCGTCGGGTTATACCGCAGCGATTTACACCGCGCGTGCGAATCTGAATCCATTGGTAATCGCCGGATCGGTCACTGCCGGTGGCGAACTAATGAACACCACGGACGTCGAAAACTTCCCGGGGTTCCCTGAAGGAATCATGGGCCCGGACTTGATGGACAACATGCAGAAGCAGGCCGAGCGTTTTGGCGCCGAGGTTCTCTTCGATGATGTTACCGAGATGCAGCTGGACGGCGAGATCAAGACCCTGTCACTTGCTGATGGCACTGTCTACCGCGCCCACGCCGTGATCGTTTCTACTGGCTCTGCCTACCGCGAATTGGGACTCCCCGACGAGAAGCGTCTCTCGGGCCACGGCGTCTCATGGTGCGCAACCTGCGACGGTTTCTTCTTCCGCGACCAAACTATTGCCGTCATTGGCGGTGGCGACTCCGCCATGGAAGAGGCTTTGTTCTTGACCAAGTTCGCCGCAAAGGTGATCGTAGTTCACCGTCGCAGCGAACTTCGCGCCTCGAAGATCATGGCTGATCGAGCACTCGCTCACGAAAAAATCGAATTTGTGTGGGACTCCGAGGTTATCGGGATCAACGGTGAAGATAAGGTCAGTGGCCTAGTAGTCAAGAACCGTAATTCCGGAGTTGAAACCACTCTGGATGTCACCGGCATCTTCGTTGCCATCGGTAACGATCCACGTGTGGACCTCGTCAAGGATCAGCTAGAACTGACTTCCGAAGGAACCATTGCCGTTGATGGACGTTCTTCCCGCACCTCATTACCTGGTGTCTATGCCGCTGGCGACGTTATCGATTCAACCTACCGTCAGGCGATCACCGCCGCGGCTTCGGGTTGTGCTGCGGCTCAAGATGTCGAACACTACTTGGCAAACATCAAAACTCCGGCCAAGGCCAGTAACTAATATTTCTCAGAAAGGGGTTCACTCACATGAGTAACGCTAAGGCAGTAACTGAAGCAACCTTCCAGGCAGAAGTTCTGGATGCCGAAAAACCAGTCATCGTCGACTTCTGGGCAGAGTGGTGCGGTCCTTGCCGTCAGCTTGGTCCAATCCTGGATCAGATTGCTGAAGAGCATGCCGCAAAGGTTGACGTCGTAAAGATCAACGTTGACGAGAACCAGAGCATTGCTGCTAAGTATGGAATCACTAGTATTCCTGCTGTATACGTTTTCAAGGGTGGCGAGCACGTAGCTACCTCAATCGGTGCCAAGCCAAAGGCTGTCATCGAAAAGGATTTTGCTGAATACCTGTAAATCCTAAGCTGTTCCAAAATAGGCGTTGAACTTTCGAGTTCAACGCCTATTTTCATCCCTACACATGGTCGAGGCTACAGTCATGACGTCAGGAAATCAGTATTTGCTAGTTTTAGTAAAATAACAACGTATTTTATTTTCATCGACAATATTTTTCCGCCTTATCGGTAATCATCCCTCTTTCCTAGCAAAAAACGATCAAGGAGGAATCGCAAGTACCTACTTTCGTTCTTTACACTTTCAGAACCTATTCACGATATTTAGCTGCCCGCAGTATTACGCATCATCGGGATGTTGTCCTTCGACAAAATTGTTCAAGGCTCGGTAGTCCAAGTTAGCCGCCTAAAAATCACCCATCCCCATTAACACGTCAAAGCTGGCCGACGGGTTTTTCGTACGTCGAACTCAAATGCGTCTGGCAGGTAGATGCAAGTTCTAGAGTTCCAAATCCTATGCAAGCCCGCTAGTCTGTTCGCGCGTGTTCATGGCCAGAATTTATTTTCCTCATGCGATGGCACCTCCCGGTCCTCAGTTTGGAACACCTCGCTACCGTATCGACAGATGGCTGGGAACAGAACCGTACCTGCTGGCTATACACGGTCCTAAAAATCCGCAATTTGGTACTGCTATTTTCTCTGACGCTGGACATTATGAAGCTTTGCAGAATAGTCATTCGCTGCACGGATCGCAGTGCTCTTGCCTCTAAAATGTATATACGGGTTGTATATTGATCTGCCAGGCTCAGCTTGCAGTCGTTCGTCATTGGCCGGTATTGGAAAGGTATTTCTTGTCCAGAGTTGCCTCCAACGAATTAATAGATGGATGCTACTCTTTCGTGGACGGAATGGCTTCCCCGGAGTTTGGCTCTACAGGATAGATGCCGACAGTTTTCTCTGGCAAAGTCCATCTTCCAAATAGGCGTGGCACACTTGGCCTACGAGGATATCTTCGTCCACGGGTCAGAACACGGATTACGGAATTGAAGTATCCGTTGTGATCGACTGCCGGGTCGGTGATTTACGTGCGGTGGCGTGTAGCCTCTCCACTAGTTACGTGCCCACCGGAAGATTAACTTTAGTTCGTGAAACTCCTGTGATTAGCGGACCCGAGGAGCTGGTGAAGACCAACCACCAGAATGAAGTTTCGTATCTCGTGTCCTCCTGAGCCGGTCCTTGCGACAGATCATCAATGTCGAGGGGATCCTTATATCCAAGAGTGGCGGAGCTGTCTGGGCCTAAGCTATCAGTTCTAACTTAGACATAATCTACTCCCCCGAAATGGTATCAATAGACAATACGGAAGTGCCCATGTCCGCGGTTATTCTGCCATACAGCGATGGCAGGAAATTGGGCCCATAGTTGAGCAGAGTCGTATGGATATTGCTCCTAAACTGATGACAGGGCAGCGTCGTTACCTGGAATACTGGATGGTTCTCACGCTCCAGATATTCAGCCAGGATGGTTTTTGCCGATTGAATACGCACGGAATGTTTCACGTGAAACGTAGCCACAAATAGCTATGACGCATTCACCCTACAGCTCTGCCTCGCTATCGACGGGATAGGTGTTTGTTTCACGTGAAACACTCCCCCGAACGGCCGAGACTATCAGGAGTAGGAAGTCAGCAACCATAAATCCCGGACAGTATTCGTAGATAATTAGCCTTCATTAGCAGCCTGGAAGAATCGAAACTCTACGCACTTATTGCTACCGCTGGCGGTTACTAACCATCAGGCATTACGATGACCAATAAATCATGGCCTTCGCAGTTCAGGTTCTAGGCGTGCCAGATATCTAGCCGTACACAACCACGGCCTAGCTATATAGACGGACACAAGTGCTTCTCTAAGATGAATCTGTGCGGGCTTCTTACTTCGAAGCAATGGGACTCGACCAACACGACCTCAACAGTAGAGTTTCAAATAGCTATGATTCCATCAGTGTCCAGTGCTTACGATGAACGGTATCGCGTGACACGATGACAGGACCATCCCACCGATTTTTAGCCACCCTTATTAGACCACCTAGTTGGCCAGTCATGGGACAACCGGCGGGCCTGCGCCCGTGGGCTTCCTAGGCTGTGTTTGATCAACGCAAGTACTACGTCAACGCGGAGGTTCAGCAACATGGG
>DNHA01000331.1:0-2179 GCA_003486025.1 Micrococcaceae bacterium
CCAGCGCGGAGACCGCCTCGTCGCAGACGATCATCTCCGGCTGCAAGGCCAACGCTCGCGCGATGGCAATACGCTGCCGCTGACCGCCAGAGAGCTCGTTCGGGAATCGGTGCATGGTCGAGGCCGGCATGGATACCTGCCCCAGCAGTTCCTTGACCTTCTTCTCGCGAGATGCCTGATTACCAATACCGTGGATGCGCAGAGGCTCCTCGATGGTGCGGTAAATCGAGTACATCGGGTCCAGGGAACCATAAGGGTCCTGGAAGATCGGTTGCACACGGCGACGGTACTTGAACAATTCGCGTTCGCTGAGCTTGCCGATAGCTTGCCCGTCGAAGACGATGTCTCCGGAGGTCGCATCCAGCAGGTTCAGCACCATCTGCGCGATTGTCGATTTGCCCGATCCGGACTCACCGACCACTGCGGTCGTGGTGCCCTTGGGAATCTCAAAAGATACCTTGTCCACTGCGGTGAACTTTTCTTTGCGACCGAAGCCCTTGCGGATGTCGAAGACCTTCGTCAAATTTGAGATCTTCAGCAGTGGTTCGGACTTTTCTGCCACTACTTCGTCCACTGCCATCTCGTGCTTGTCACCACGCTGCGCGGCCAACGACGGCGCGGAGTTGATCAGTCGCTTGGTGTACGGGTGCTGTGGATTGCGCAGCAGTTCCAACGCTGGACCAGATTCAACAACCTGGCCCTTGTACATCACGATGACCTTCTCGGCGCGTTCTGCGGCCAAGCCCAAATCGTGGGTGATCAGCAGGACGGCGGTGCCCAGTTCGCTGGTCATGGTGTCCAAGTGATCCAGGATCTGCTGCTGCACGGTAACATCCAACGCACTGGTGGGCTCATCAGCGATCAGCAGGCGTGGACGGCAGGCCAAACCGATGGCAATCAGCGCACGCTGCCGCATACCGCCAGAGAACTCATGCGGATACTGATTCATCCGCGTTTCCGGATCGGGCAGGCCAGCATCGGCCAAGACCTGCGCCACGCGCTGCTTGGGATTGCTGCCAGCCAGGCCATTGGCTTTCAAAGTCTCTTTGACCTGGAAACCAATTTTCCACACTGGGTTGAGGTTGCTCATCGGGTCCTGCGGAACCATGCCGATGTGGTTGCCGCGCAACTCAACAAACCGCTTTTCACTGGCCTTGGAAATATCCTCGCCGTCAAAAAGAATCTGCCCAGCTGAGACTTCGCCGTTGCTTGGAAGCAGGCCGATGGCCGCCAGAGCGGTGGTGGACTTGCCCGAACCGGACTCACCGACAATGGCCACGGTCTCGCCGGGCATCACCGTCAGGTTGGCGTTGCGCACCGCGTTGACCGGGCCGTCAGGCGTGCTGAAGGTAATGGCCAAGTCTTTGATTTCCAGCAGGGGCTTGGGTTCTGAATTCTGCACCACAGTTAGTTCCCCTTTCGAGACTTAGGATCCAGTGCATCACGCACTGCATCGCCGAGCATGATGAAGCTCAAGACGGTGACGGACAAGAACAGTGCAGGCCACATCAACATCATCGGGTTATTACGAAGTTGAGATTGAGCCGAAGAGATATCGTTACCCCAGCTCATCACCTCAAATGGAAGTCCAAGACCAAGGAAGGAGAGCGTCGCCTCGGCGACGATGTACACACCTAGGTTTACGGTAGCGACGACGATCACCGGTGCCATGGCGTTCGGGATCACGTGCTTGAGCAATGACTTGCCACGCGACAGTCCCAACGCACGTGAGGCTTTAACGAAGTCCGCATCGCGCGCTTCGAGCACCGCACCACGGGTAATACGCGCGACCTGAGGCCATCCGAAAATTGCGAGCGTGACAATAACTGTCCATACGCTTTTATTGTCTCGGAATGCGGGAAGCTGCATCACGATGATGGCACCAAGCACCATTGGAAGTGCAAAGAAGATGTCACCGAGGCGAGCCAAGATGGTATCCAACCAGCCGCCATAGAAACCAGCAAGAGCACCGATGGTGCCGCCAATGAGCACCACGAAGATTGTGGTGAAAATGCCGACCATCAGCGAGGCACGTGTTCCGTGGATGGCGCGTGCGTACACGTCGCAACCTTGGAAGTTATAACCCATCGGGTGGCCTGAGCTTGGTCCTTCATTAGAAAATTCCAAGTAGCAGGAGGTTGGATCAACCGATGTAAACAACCCTGGAATCGTCGCAATA
>DNHA01000331.1:2210-4062 GCA_003486025.1 Micrococcaceae bacterium
ATGAACAACGGGCGTTTGCGCAGCGAACGCCAGGCTTCTGCCCACATGGATAGTGGCTTTCCCGTTTCCTTGACCGCATCGACACCCTGCAACGGGGTCTCGTCTAGTGGCGCAACAAAGTGCGGAATGGTGTACTTAGAAACTTTTCCGGCACGGATCTTGCTGATAGGCAATCCGGCCTCAGGATTTTGATTCTGGTTCTCAGGCATAACGGATCCTTGGGTCAAGCAGGGCGTAAAGCATGTCTACGATGAGGTTGGCGAGCACGAAGACGATCACGAGCACACCGACCACCGCGACAACCGTGGGGGTTTCACCCTTGAGGATTGCGCGGTACAGCAGGTTGCCGACACCGGGAACGTTGAAGATACCCTCGGTGACGATCGCGCCACCCATGAGCGATCCCAGGTCGGCACCTAGGAAGGTCACCACTGGGATCAGCGAATTTCGCAGGATGTGCACGTTGATAACACGCCCGCGGCTCAAGCCCTTAGCGGTAGCGGTGCGTACATAGTCCGCCTGTTTGTTCTCGATAATCGAGGTACGGGTCAGACGCAGGACATAGGCGAAGGAAACCAAGCCAAGAACCACCGCGGGAAGAATGAGCTCGCCCCATGTTGCTCCGCCGGAGACGGTAGGTTTGGCCCATTCGAGCTTAACTCCGACGACAAACTGCAGCACAAAGCCCAGCACGAAGGTAGGAATTGCGATCACGATCAACGAAAGGATCAGCACGGTGGAATCAAAGGCCTTGCCTTTGCGCATGCCTGCGATGACACCGAAGAAAATGCCGAAGACTGCTTCGATAGCCAATGCCATCACTGCCAACCGTGCGGTAACTGGGAATGCACGGGCCAGCAGGTCTCGGACTTCCTGTCCGGAGAAGGACATACCCAGATCCAGGGTAACCAAGTTTTTCAAGTACAAGCCATATTGAACCCAGAATGGCTGGTCCAGGTTGTACTGGGCACGTAGCGCGGATTCGACGGCTGGCGTCATTGGCTTACCGCCAGAAAGTGCGGAGATTGGATCTCCGGGGGTCGCGAAGACCAAGAAGTATACGAGCAGCGTGGCACCGATAAACACCGGAATCAGCTGCAAGAATCGCTTGAGCGTAAAAGCTAGCATGAGTGCGTCTCACCTCGAGACGTTGCAAGGCACGTGGCCATTTTTATTTCCTCTTTCCGTCGGCACAAACCAGACGTTCAGATAGAGAGGGAGGACTGACACGCCAAAGGGAGACCCTGATGTTGCCGGGTCTCCCTGAGACGTTTTCAACTGAGTCGAACCTGACTAGGCGACTTAGCTAGTGAATCTATTTGCCGGTGATGGCGTTGTAGATTGGAACACCGTTCCAACCGAACTCGACGTTTGAAACGTTCTCGCTCCAGCCGCCCTGGACTGCCTGGTACCACAGTGGAATAGCTGGCAGATCCTTGAAAAGGATTTCCTGCGACTCGTTGAAGATCTTTGCGCCTTCGGCCGGATCGGTTGCGGCGAGACCTTCCTTGAGCTTGTCGTCGAATTCCTTGTTCGAGTAATCGCCATCGTTGGAACCTGCTCCGGTGCCGTACAGGGCGCCGAGGAAGTTGTACATCGATGGGTAGTCTGCCTGCCAACCGGAGCGGTGTGCGCCGGTCATCTTCTTCTTGGTAACGTCATCGCGCAACGCCTTGAAGGAGGTGTAAGGCTTGGCGACAGCATTGATACCCAGGGTGTTCTTGACCTGGTTGGCTACAGCTTCGACGAATTCCTTGTTGCCGGCGCCATCAACGTTGTAGCCGATGGAGAATTCTTCGGAATCATCCCAGTTTTCAATGGCGTTGGCTTCATCCCACAGCTTTTTGGCTGC
>DNHA01000060.1 GCA_003486025.1 Micrococcaceae bacterium
TTTCTTCAACCAAATATCCGGGAAATCAGCTTTCCTGCGGGAACCACACTTGACTCCGTGCTGCTGCGCGAAATCAGCACGTATCTGCTCCATGACGAACCCGAAGGCGGAATCCGCGCTCTGATTCACATGAGCGGACTGGTTGATGTGTGCCCCGAGGTGGCCCCGCGGCTGAACAAATCCAAGGCCACCACACGGTTGGCTCTGTTGGGACAAAGCCGCGTAGACCGGGTCCTTGCCGGGTTCATGCTGGCAGACATGTGCAACACGGACATCGCCAAATACGTGTCAAGCCTCGACGAAGCGCTGGCCTACCTCTCCGACGGCTTCGACCCTGCAGCTTAAGCCCGGTTAGCCGCAAAGCATCTGCATGCACGGACGCAGACCGCGAGCCTCTGCCCTAAGGGTTTGGCGGCTTTGCCGCGTCAATGAGTTTCTTAACCTCAGCATTGTCCAGGACCGTCCACGCCGAATCATCGGCGCCTTGGAGCACCGCCTGCGGCGACTGCGCGGTATTCCACCATTTGGCTTGAACCACCCTGCCTTCGAAGAGCACCCGGTCATTCTTGGTGTAGACGCTCTTTGGGTTCCACTCAGGGTAGAGGTCCACTGGTGCTTGAAGGACCGCAACAGGCTTATCTCCCGGAAGCACCGGGCCAACCAGGGTCCACGGCGACGGCTGCCCGTCTGCTGCCGGCGCGTCCGGTGCAGTATTCTCGTTCCACCACTTCGCTTCGTAGACGTTTTTGCGCCAGACTGACCGATCGCCTTTGACGTAGGCGAAGTCGCTGTTCCAGATCGGGTAGGGGCTGGTGGCTGGATCATCGGCAATGGCGGTCTCCACTGGCGCCTCGACGGCGCCAGAAAGTGACGTGTCGTCTTCCTCCATCGGCAGCTGGCCTAGACCGGCGGAGAGGACTGAAGCGAATTGTCCGCCTTCTTGGAGGACGCCGCTGCAGTTGTTGGAGACCCGAGTCAGGTCGGGAAAATTCTCACCGCATCCAACATCACGATTCGCGGACCAGAATGAGACGCGCCCGATACCCTTGTCCAGCACAAATGTGTTGAGTTCTTGGGCGTCCTGCAGGGTGAAAACCTCACCGAGTAAGTCATTCTGCCCAATCATCGGAGTCACTCCGATTTTGCGCCACAATGAATGCTCCCCCAAGTTCTTGCCATTTGCGCGGTACGCGTCATCCAGCTGCTTCCGGGCGTTCGTGGCGGCCTCGATGGAGGCTGCACCCATCGACTGGCCCGCGTCTCTGGTGTCGCCGAAGTTCATGGTCATCAGATTCAGTCCCGTGAGCTCAACGCCCGCGCTAAGCAGCCGGTTTACCTCGGCGACCCCTTCCGGGGCCAGACCATAGGTTGCCGACGGCAGGGTCAGCCACAGCTGGACATCGCTGTCTCGCTGCAGTTGCACCAGTGCCTTGGTCCTGCGCTCACCGGCGGCGATATCGCTCAGGTCGTCGCCCTCGATATCAAGATCCAAGGTTGTCGCTTCGTACCTGTCCAAGATCCGGGAATAGCCAGCGGCGACTGCTTGCGGATCCTCGCAAGCCGTGGCCAGCTCAGAGTTCAGCAACCCGTGAGTGGAGACAACGATCTGCCCTCCGCCGTCGTTCACCCGGGCAACTCGTCGGTCCAGATCAAAGGTCTCGGCTGCCTCATCCAGGGAATAATAACCACCCCACGAGGGGGCACAGCTATCGTCCGGATCCGCAACAACAAACCCAAGAACTACCCGTTGCCCCGGGGCAACTTCCGCGCCGATATCGTAAAAGGGAGTGGAGGTGGCATCCACATAGGAACCAAACCACTGATTGGTATTGGCCGCTTGGGCACTGTCCTGTGCCCGCTGCCAGAACATCAGTCCGGTAGCTACCAGAGCAAAAAGGCAAACTGCCAGAATCAGCAGTCGAACCGGCGACAATCGCCGGCCTTGAAACTCTAGAGCCATGGGTTCCCCTTTAAAGGAGCAATGATGAATATCAACGGATAGTGACTGCAGAATTTGAAGCATAACCGACCAGCAAGGCAGTATCCCATCGGCGGATGGAAGAGTTTGCACCCGCGAAATTATCGTAGCGTCGTAGGCTAGGATTAGGCTAATTGCGCACCATATAGGCCTTGGGACGAAGCTCCGCCGGCGGCACGCCTCAGGGAATTATGCCGGCATGTGAACAGTCGCAGCCTTTGTGCTCAGCTTCGAATTTGATTCTCGCGAAGGGATCCCGCATGAGCGCGGCAAAAATTGGTACCGAGCAGCCAGGATCTAGCAGACGGCGCCAGTGGGGTTCGGAAAAACGCTCCGAGCCGCTGTCGATAGTGCATCCGGCTCCGTCTCGGCGCAAACTGGCGTGGGGCCGCGTCGCAATTGTGACCACCATTGCCGCTTGGTTCTCCTATGTGGTCAGCACCATTTTGCGGCAGCTTGCGAATAATCCTGGGGTCGGCTTCCGCTTCCAGTTCGAGGCGGTCCTCTACCTGCTGGTAGTCACGCTGCTGACTTTTTCAGCCCTCATGTATCTGACAGCACGCCAGGGAGCACTGAACCGCTTTGCAGCCCATGTGCGGGTACCGCGCGGCGAACTGGACGGGCATTTCAGCAACCACCAGGAAGGCATTACGGTGCTGGTGCCCAGCTACGCGGAGGAGCCCTCGGTGGTGCGGGCAACATTGTGGTCCGCGGCTCTGCAGGAGTTCCCGCANNGCATTTCAGCAACCACCAGGAGGGCATCACGGTCTTGGTGCCCAGCTACGCGGAGGAACCCTCGGTGGTGCGGGCAACATTGTGGTCCGCCGCTCTGCAGGAGTTCCCGCAGCTTCGGGTGGTGTTGCTGATCGACGACAACCCGTTTCCCAGCGAACCGGAGGTGGCTGAGAAGCTGGCCGAAACCCGTGCGCTGACCGGTGATATCGAGCAAGCCCTGCAATCACCTTTGAAGCATACCCGCGCGGCCCTGGACAAATTCCGCCAGGCAGGCAATTGTGCCGATGCGCAGCTGCTGGCTGACTTAGCTGGCTCGTACCTGTGGTCTGCCCAATGGCTAGAGACCATGGCCGAACAGGAAACAGTCAACGACCATGTGGAAGAATTCTTCGTCGATTCGGTCCTCATGGGATTGGCGCGAGAATTGCGCCTGACGCTCTTGGCACTGAAATCGGCCGAAGCCCAGCACAGCGCACCGGACCGGACCCGCATGGAGGAATTGCACCTGCGGCTGGTAAGGATATTTGATGTCAAACTCGATTACTTCGAACGAAAGCGTTTTGCAAGCCTCTCTCAAGAGGCCAACAAGGCGATGAATCTCAACTCTTATATTTCGCTGATGGGCAAGACCTGGCTTTCCGAGCAACGCGGCGATGCCTTGGTGTTGCGTGAATACCTGCCACAGGGACGGCGCGCGGCCGCCGAGGGGCTCATCAACATCCCGGACAGCACCTACCTGCTGACCCTTGATGCAGACTCGATACTTCTGCGCGACTATTGCCTGCGCCTGGTGTATTTTCTTGAGTCCGAGGAAAACTCGCGCATCGCCGTCACCCAGACTCCGTACTCATCGTTTCGCGGAGCTCCGACTCGGATAGAACGCATCGCCGGGGCAACTACCGATATTCAGCACATCCTGCACCAGGGCAAAACACACTACAATGCGACGTTCTGGGTTGGAGCCAATGCTGTCATCCGCAAGGAAGCGTTGCAGGATATCGTCCAGGTTAATACGGTGGGCGGATATGAGATCCACACCTATATCCAGGACCGCACGGTCATCGAAGATACCGAATCGAGTATCGACCTAGGCACCCATGGCTGGGGGCTGTCCAACTATCCCGAGCGGCTGAGCTACTCCGCCACGCCCCCGGACTTTGGCTCTTTGGTGGTGCAGCGCCGGCGTTGGGCCAACGGCGGGTTGCTGATCATGCCGAAACTTTGGAAACAGGCGCACGAGCGGCGCCTGCAGCGCAATCCCATGCGTTTGCGCGAAATCCTGCTGCGCGTGAACTATATGTCTTCAATCGCTTGGGCAAGCGTCGGACTGATCTTTTTGCTTGCCTACCCCTATGACAGTCGCTTGCTCAGTCCACTGATTTTTGCCGCCGCACTTCCTTATTTCTTATGCATGGGCTACGACCTGCGCGACTCCGGGCACCGCTTCAGCGATATTTTCCGCATCTACGGATTTAATCTCGTCCTTCTGCCGGTTAATATGGCCGGGGTGCTCAAGTCCATTCAGCAGGCTTTCACCGGCGAAAAGATCCCGTTCGCCAGAACCCCCAAGGTACGCAACCGGACGGCTGCTCCTGCCTTGCACGTTTTAGTTCCGTACCTGATCGTGTTGTTCTCCTTGTTCACGCTCTACCGCGATGTCCTCCATGAAAATTGGGGCAACGCGGTGTTTGCCGCGTTGAATGCCACTCTTGCGGCGTACGCCATCCGAGCTTATATCGGCATTAAGAATTCAATCTCGGATATGTTTTTCGGCGTGGTGTCCTGGCTTTTCGTGAGTCCCAAGAAGACTCCTGTTCCGGCTGCGCCCTACCCCACAGCGACTCCGGAAACAACGGATTGGGAAACGATTTTGTACCAGGGCGATCGCCGGCTGAACCGCGACCTGCGCGGGAAAAACGACCGGCGCCGGCGGATCAATCTGCGCTGAAATTCAGTGCAGAAAAAGTGGAGCGAGGACTGCAAAGAATAATCTGGATGCTTAGAGCGGCACCCGGTTCGGGATTCCAGTGGCCCGGTAGGTCCCATCAATCACCGTATCGGTCATGCTGATCCATGACAGGTCTACATAGCTGTGTGCGGTGTTCAGGAAGATCAGATCTGTACCGAAGTCACGCGGGTTCGAATATCCCAGAAC
>DNHA01000154.1 GCA_003486025.1 Micrococcaceae bacterium
TCGGGAGATACGAATGAAATTTGCTGCAGTTCTTGTTGCACTCGCTGTTCATGCGCCTCTGCTCAAGCCTGCGCTCGCCTCCGAGATTACCGGCGCCGAGCCGATACATCTCGGCATCACCGATGCGAGCAGCACACTTGGCTTCGTCTTCACGCCTCCAGCCGAAGAAGGCTGGACAAGGAACGGTTCCGGAATGAGCACAACGCTCAGCTGGAACGCGGAATCCCCTTCGGACAACCGCAAGATCGAAGCCTACATGACCACGCTTGATGCGCCGATCTCGCCAATCGGCGGCTACATCAGGACCATCAAACGCAATCTGGAACAGGGCTACGCCAGCAGCTCCCGCTTCAAAATCAGTTCACTTCAAGTGAGCGAGTATCCTGCGGATCCACGCTGCGCAAAAATCCACCTCCTGCTCGAAGCGCGGCAGCTAACGGCGGCTGGGAAACAGCAATGGAGCGAGCAGTACGCACTCTCCTGCGGCTCGCTGCAATCAAAAGGCGTCGGCTACGAGTTGCGCTACTACCAACGCTATACCGATGGCCATCGCGATCACGGCTTGGAATCAAAAGCCAACGCCGTACTGGACAGCTTGGACATCGAAGGCGGCTGATGCATACAGTCTTCGGTTCGCTTCGATCACCGCTCTGCGATGATCAAGCACGAGCGGGCACGCAGCTTGTTCGTCGCACCCAAGCACACGCGGAAACACCTGAACCAAATTGGTGGACGGCAGTCATTCCAAGGATGAACATGGACAGCAGCAACATCGCAGCCCGCAGCAATGCCGACACTTCCCTGACCGGGCCTGGCAGCTACCCGCTCGATCTCACCGGCCCCAGCAGCCACACCTTGATGCGCACCCTGGGTGCGGGAAGCCTGGTCATCGCAGCGCCTGGCTCCGCAGGTAAGTCCGATCTGCAGGTCGCGCCTGATCAGAAGATCAACTGGGCAGTCTTCGCCCCATTTGCCACTCCCGCAGGCTCCCCCTGGCCGCGCGTGATCCACTACGCAGGCTCGGATCAAGGCATCTTCGAGTGGGCCCGGCAGCGCCCCATTGAACAGCTGACCTGGACGCCGGTGCTCCACACGGACACCCTGGTCGACGCCTCCCGATCCAACATCCGCACCTTGGCGATTCAACTGGACCTGCCGGGCGCGAACCTGCAGCTGCTCCTGCCCGCGCAGGAAATCGCAGCGAACCTCCATCTGAGTATCTCCGGCGATATCGGCCGTTTCTCTGCACAGGGACAACTGCCCCGCTCCCTGTCACTGGCCCCGGAAACGGGCTCACGCAGGGAAACTTCTGCGTTCCAGCTACCAGACATGGGCGAACTGCATGGAGTCCACGAGCTGATGCTGGTCAACAAGCCGATGGGCCGCCCCATCTCGCTGAAGTGCCTGTCGCGCTTCACACAACTGCAGTCGCTGAGCCTTTACGGCAACTTCGTCGACCTGGAAGCGCTTGCCGAACAACCACAGCTGCAGAACCTGCAGCTGCGCTATATGCCGTCGTTGAAAGGCTTGCCCGCACTCAGCCGCTGGCCTGCGCTGGACGGTTTCATCGCCTTCAACATCGAGGAAGCCGCAGGCAAGCGCCTGCGCCAGCAACTGAAGGCACGCACCCCGCAACGCCCGTGGACCAAACATGCGTCGGTCTCGCAGCTTCGCAAAGAAAGCTGGTGGGAAAGCGAATTCGGCCGCCCGTTCTCGGCTTGGTCAAAACGCTTGGCGAAACAGGCCAATGAGGCATTCGATGGCGCATTGGCAGCCTTGGCTTCGTCGCATTCGCTGGCCGATGGTGAAGCAGCCTTCAGCGAATTTGCCCGCCGCTTCAACGCCCTCAAGGGAATAGAGACGACGGAACGCGACGACCTGGGTGAAGCCATATGGCAACTCAGCAGTTCCGATCACGCCGTGCGCATTGGCGTGACTGAAGAACTGGCGCAACAATGGTTCGATGCCGTGCGTGACTATTGATCGGAACTGCACAGGCATTGCTTCAACGCTGTACTTCCGCAGCCTTCTACATGAAGCACGCAACGCACTTACAAGAAGCCCGCACATCGAAGCGGCCCTGGGCGCACACCCACTCAACGAATATGGAAGACCACTGGTACCCGCAGTGTGATCTTTTCCACATCCGCCGTCGCCATTCCCGGCTCAACGTTCCACCCCAGTGCGGCCTCACGCGCTGCTCTGTCGAGGATGGCACTCCCACTACTTTCGTCGATGGCGACGCCCGTTACCACTCCGTCACCGGACAAGGTGATCAACAGGACAACGCGACCTTCGATATCCTCATCCCAGGCAGCGCGGGGATAACGTGCGGGCTTGGTGCGCGCCTTGTCTGCCAGCAACATTCCCAGAAATTCGGATGGACTGGCACCTGCACCACGCTCAGCAATCGCGCCGACTTCAATTTCGGCCGGCTTCAGTGCAATTCGAAATTGCACTGGCACACGCCGTCGCTCGCCTGACGACGCGATCACACCAGTCGCACGCCAATTTCGAGCCGCCACCCGTGCATTTGAATCCAGCAACGGGTCGCCGCTACTCTGCTCAATCAGCACCGAGGTAATGACACCGCCTTTCAATACGTCAATCACCAGAACCATCTGCCCATCGGACTTTATTCCCGAGTGCGGTATTGGAATAGGTGACTCCAGCGCAGCAAAACCCGCCGCAGGCAGGTCAACTACCCCCTCCCCCTTTGAAGCGAACAGATTGGGCATGGCCGGGATAGACGGAGCCATCTCTGCCCTCAAGCCGCGCCCGCTCAGCACACGCCGCGCCTCGGGTAACACCTGCTCCGCAGTTGATTGGCTGCGAGCAGCATCATCACTTCCAATACTTGCCGTAATGTGGCCGCCTGGCTTGCTGGACATTGCGCTCACCCGCGCCTTGAGGATGGCCAAACGCGCAATGGAAGAGTCAGGTAACAGGCTTGCGTGGAACTCCAGATCCTTGCGAATCATCCTCTGATACGTTTCGATCAGACTGGGTTGCGCCCCCGCAGCATCTCTACTGCGCGTGAGTTTTTCCGCAGTGATCAGCGCACCGAATGCCAGCTCCTCGTCCGAATCAACGATCATCGACGCATAGCTTTGCCACAGCGACGGCGTGGTCGGCTGATAGCTGAGCAGTGCTTCCTGCAGCGACACGATTTCTTCCAACTGGGTATTCAGCTCATGATTCGGGTTCGCCGAGTCCGCGGACACTGTGTGCATCCGCATGGCGGAGTTCAGTTCGGCCAGGCGATGTACCAGCAACTGCACACCCCCTAACGTCGCGTCTGGCACCGCCGCCCACATTGCTTCAACCGCGGCACCGCGTTCATGCCTGAGCTCAGCCGAGCCAGCGGGATCCTCGGTTCCGTTGAGCGTTGCATAGAAGCGGTCTTTGGCCACCTCGTAAGCAAGCTTCTGGTCACGATCAGGCAATCGCTGGCGCAGCCCTGCCCATCGCTGCAGATCTTTCATGGCCTCATCAGCTGACTGTTGATTGCCGCGTGCAGCAGCACGCGCTATCACGACTACTTTCTCGCCAGCATCACGCTCATAGGCACCGCGCGATCGCCATTCCTCCACACTTGGACCGTCGCCTGCGATCGGCGTCCCAGTATCCTTCGACGCCATGGGTGTCGTTTCCGCGCGCATCGGTGACTTGCCAGTTCCAAGCAGTAGAGAAAAGAAGCCAACAGCTATCAGCACTGCCGCAAGCAGATAGCCACGAGAGCGATCCTGCGCCGCCACCTCCAGCAGCGACCACACCACCGCCACGCCGCCAATCATTACACCCGCTCTAAACGCCACCATGCCGTCACTCAGATTTTCCAAGGACAGCAGCTGCCCAAGCTTGGCAATTCCACCGAAGGCAAATGAGGCCAGCCAGCCCCAAACTGGCGCCAGCACCAGCAGCATTGCCAGCGCGACGAGCAATCCGAGAGCGGTTTTCAAGGTCTTTTACTCAGAATCAGCATAGGCACAAAGACGATGAAAACCAAGCTGGCCAATAACAGTAGTCCGCCATGCATTCCCAGCATCATGTCCACACTCCAGCTGCGGGACGCCACCGCTTTGTAGCTCCTGTAAGCAGGCATGCCCCAACTCATTACCCAGCCAAACAACAGCGGCCCAGCGATAGCCACCACTATCCGCGTCCTAAAACCGATCCGTCCCACCGGCTGTGCGGCGGGCGCGGCAGCTACGGCGTTCTGTGCTGCTGTGACCGTTGCTCCTGTGGCACGTGGCCGCTGTTGATGCCGCAGACCGCTCTTTGCCTTTTTCCCGGGACGGGCTTTGCTGGCACGCACACTGTTGGCCAACAAGGTCTTGCGCGCACAAGCCGCACACGGCATGCCACTGAAATGCTGATGCGCGCCATCCTTCGCGCACTTCACCAGCAATCCATTGTTGCGGCGCGCATAGCGCAGCAGCAGCGACGACCACTCGGCTGCCGCCGGGCGCCGCCGGGCCTGGTTGGCGAACGCGCGGTCGAACATGTCACGCAGCTCGGCCGGAAATGCCGCATGGCCGCTGACCGGCGATGGCAGGATGCGGGTCTCGCCCCTGCCCTGCGCATAGGGGTAGAGATGGGCGGCAATGCGCCCGGGCAGATCACTTGGCAGCGTCGCGCCATTGGGCCTGCCGCTATACGGATGCAGGCCCGAGTTGAGCAGCTGGAACACCATCACCGCCAGCGCAAACCTGTCCTGTGCTTCTTCCTCGCCGGCGGCAACGCCGCGCTGCTGGAACTCGGCAGCCAGGTAATCGGTGGTGACCTGCTCGGAAAGAAAACGTTCGCCCTTGCCCTGGATGCTGAAGCCATCGCAATCCAGCATCGCGATGAACA
>DNHA01000123.1 GCA_003486025.1 Micrococcaceae bacterium
CGGCGATGGCTAACCAGAGACTGGATGCTGCGGTCGATGCTGCCCGAAGCAGCGCGACAAGGAGCAGAACCGCCGTAATCAAGTGTTGGCCCCAGCGCAGAGCTCGCACCGAGAGTGCTCGTTGTTGTGCGGCTTTCGGTGAAAACTTCGATGTTCCGGACAGTGGCACGGTGGCTTCGCCGGGCATGTTCATGACTTGCCTGCCCATGGTCTAAAACTCATGACTCTGACTCTATCGAAAGCATTTGCCCCAATGGCGTTGCGTGTGGACCTTTGATGACGTGGCGGGGGACTAAACAAGACTTTAGCTCTGCTTCATCTTGTGTTTGAGATCGAGTTGTTTCCATCGGGAAAGGTGAATCGCGAAGCATTCTCAAGACAAAGGATATTGAAGAAATGAAATTCCGTTCCCTAGCAGTGGGCGCCTTGACCGCCTGTTTAGCCGCCACCGCAGTAAGCCCGGTACTGGCAGACACTCCGAAGCACAGCGGTGAGACGATCTTGATAGGTCATCGTGGTGCCGCAGGCGTCGCGCCGGAAAACACGATTTCGGCCATTGAAGCCGGAAGCCGCTCTGGAGCAGGGTTTGTGGAGATTGACATCCAGCTCTCGGCAGACGGCGTGCCGTTCATTTTCCACGACGAGACTCCCGCACGCACCAGCAACGTGGCTGAGGTTTTCCCGGGCCGTGAGAATGACCCGATTACCTCGTTCACCTGGGATGAGCTTCAGCGCCTGGATGTTGGTTCGTATTTCTCGGCGCAGTTCGTTGGCGAAAAGATCCCGCACTTTGACGATGTGGCTGATGCACTGACCGGCGAAACGGGAGTGTTCATCGAGATCAAGTCGCCGGCGAAGTCCCCTGGGGTAGAACAGGTTGTGGCCGATTACCTTAAAACCGATCCGCAGTGGAGCGCACTGGAAGCGGGAGGAAAAATCGAGGTTCTCAGCTTTGATGCAGCCTCGAACAAACGATTCGCCGCGCTCGCTCCAGAGGTACCGCTGCAGCAACTGCTTGGATCCGTGCCAAGTGCTGCGGAACTGGAAGAAATTGCCAGCTACGCAGATTCCTTCGGTACTAACTACCGCACCCTTGACGCTGCCGGAGCAGAGCGAGTGAAAAATGCCGGGCTAGGCCTCGGGGTCTATACCGTCAATTCTGCGCAGGCCGCCCAGGCTTCATTGGACATGGGCGTGGAGCGATTGACCGGAGATTTCCCCGCACAGATCCACCGTCACCTGAACGGCCAGAAAGTCTTCCCTTCGAACAACGGTGTGCTGATCAAGGACTCGGTCAACGATGTCCCGGGCAATGACGTTCAAGCCGAAACCGGTGAACATGTGGTGCTGGCTAACCAGTCGAAGCGCACGATTGACGTATCGGGATACCTGATTCGGGATGCCGGCAACAACGTGCTGTCCATCGGTGAGGGGTATGTGCTGCAGCCAGGCCAAGAGCTGCGGGTCTACACCGGCCCGGGGACTAACTCTGCACAGGCGTACTACAACGCAGGCACTGCGAGCGTGCTGAACAACGGTGGAGATTCGGTGGCATTGTGGACGGCAAAAGATAAGCTGGCCGATACTTTCGCCAACTAGTCCCAGGTGAGGGATCGTTCGCCGGGTCGCGGAGTAGCAACTTCGCGGCCCGGCGAACTTCGTGAGATGCTCATCGAGCCAGCTGTCCAATACGTCTTTTCCTTTCGGCTATGCGATGGCATCAGCCAGTGTTTGCGGCACTGCAAATACGGGGCCTAAAAGCAGGTTCAAGCCCAACCAGATTGACAGAAGTGATTCAGCTTTCATCGAAGCTGATTGAGTTTTCAGCGTCGTCAATAGGCGCTAGACTGGTAGGTACGCGACATTGATCCGGATATCACCGGGGAGTCCTTGGAAGAAGAATCAGGGTGCAGCTTTGCACTTGATCCAGTAGAACCAAGCGGGACCAGCCCGTCATAGCTGATGAGAAGCGGTTTTTCACTATTATGCGGGAGCATCACGGTGGGGAATAAGCGGGGTGGTACCGCGGCCAAGTGTCGTCCTCGTAGGCAAGATTTTTTGACCCTACGCTTGAAGGATGGCCATTTCGATGAGCTTCTACCCAAAGGTCACTACCGACCCGACCGGTTCAACCCCGGCCTCACCGCGTTTCCCAGAAATTGAGAAGCGAGTCCTCGAATACTGGAAGAATGACGGCACCTTCCAGGCCTCCATTGACCAGCGTGAGGGTGAAGAGTTCGTCTTCTACGATGGCCCTCCTTTCGCTAACGGCCTGCCGCACTACGGCCACCTGCTCACCGGTTACGTCAAGGACCTGGTGGCCCGCTACCAGACTCAGCGTGGCAAGCGTGTAGAACGCCGCTTCGGTTGGGATACCCACGGTTTGCCAGCCGAGCTGGAAGCCATGAAGCAGCTGGGCATGACCGACAAGCAGCAGATCGAGTCGATGGGTATCGACAAGTTCAACGATGCCTGCCGCACCTCGGTGATGAAATACGCCGACGAGTGGAAGCAATACGTCAACCGCCAGGCACGTTGGGTTGACTTCGAAAATGACTACAAGACCCTGAACGTCGAGTTCATGGAATCGGTCATCTGGGCTTTCAAACAGCTGTCGGACAAGGGCCTGACCTACCAGGGCTTCCGTGTCCTGCCTTACTGCTGGAAAGACGAAACCCCACTGTCCAACCACGAGTTGCGCATGGACGACGATGTTTACAAGAACCGCCAGGATCAGACGGTCACCGTCGGCTTCACGATTCTTGCCGGAGAAACTGAAGTTTCCAAGGCACTTGCCGGCGTTCAGGCATTGGCCTGGACGACCACCCCTTGGACCCTGCCAACCAACGCGGCCCTGGCCGTGCATCCAACGATCGAATACGTGGTTGTGCCTGCAGGCGAGGCCGGCGTGAAGGCTTCGGCTGCCGCCGGACCATTCTTGCTGGCCAAGGATCTGCTTGGCTCCTACGCGAAGGATCTTGGCTACAAGGACGCCAAGGAAGCCGCCTTGGCGATCACCGCGACTTTCCCCGGCTCCGAACTAGCTGGGGTTCGCTACGAACCGCTGTGGGACACCTTCACCGATACCGAAAAATACGGTACCGAAAACGCTTGGCAGATTGTTACCGCTGACTACGTCACCGTGGGTGACGGTACCGGTATCGTGCACCAGGCCCCGGCCTACGGCGAAGATGACCAGCAGGTCTGCGAAGCCCACGGCATCCCGGTAGTGCTCTCGATAGACGAGGGCGCAAAGTTCCTTCCACTGTTTGCTGGCGGGCCACTGAACGACATCGCCGGCGTGCAGGTTTTCGACGCTAACAAGACCATCACGAACGTGCTGAAAGAAGACGCCCGCTTGGTCAAGCAGGCTTCCTACGAGCACTCCTACCCACACTGCTGGCGCTGCCGTACGCCACTGATCTACCGCGCCATCTCCTCGTGGTACGTGGAAGTCACCAAGATCAAAGACCGGATGGTCGAGCTCAACGAGCAGATTAACTGGATCCCAGGCAACGTGAAGCACGGACAGTTCGGCAAGTGGCTGGAAAACGCCCGCGACTGGTCCATCTCACGCAACCGCTACTGGGGTTCGCCAATCCCGGTATGGGAATGCTCGGGTGCTGAGTGCACCCACCGCGAGGTCTTCGGCTCGCTGGAAGAGATCAAGAACTTCTTCGGCCGCCTTCCGCTGAACCATGAAGGACAGCCAGATCTGCACCGCCCATTCATCGATGAGCTGACCAAGGCCCACGAGGGCTGCGCCGAGTCCGGCACTCTCTCACGCGTTGAAGACGTGCTTGATGTCTGGTTCGACTCCGGTTCCATGCCTTACGCACAGGTCCACTACCCGTTCGAAAACGGTCAGTGGTTCGACTCCGGTCACCACCCGGCAGATTTCATCGTGGAGTACATCGGCCAGACTCGTGGCTGGTTCTACACCATGCACGTGCTGTCCACCGCGCTGTTTGACCGCCCGGCCTACACCAACGTCATCTCCCACGGCATTGTGCTCGGATCCGACGGGCAGAAGATGTCCAAGTCCCTGCAGAATTACCCGAACGTCAACGAAGTTCTGGACCGCGACGGTTCCGACGCGATGCGCTGGTTCCTGATGGCCTCGCCAATTCTGCGTGGCGGCAACCTAGTAGTGACCGAGCAGGGTATCCGCGATGGCGTGCGCCAGGTGCTGCTGCCACTGTGGAATGTCTGGCACTTCTTCAACCTGTACACCAACTCCGCGAATAACGGAGCCGGCTACGAAGCCAAGCGTTCAACCAGCTCTACTGACCCGCTGGATCAGTACATGCTGGCGGCCACCGGAGAACTTGTCCGCGAAGTCACCGAAGCACTGGACACCTACGAAGTCTCCGATGCTACCGAAGCGGTTCGCCACTACATGGACACGCTCACCAACTGGTACGTGCGCCGTTCGCGCCAGCGTTTCTTCGACGAGGATACTCAGGCCTTTGACACGCTGTACACCGCGCTGGAGACCTTGGTGAAGGTTTCGGCATCGCTGTTGCCGCTGGCCAGCGAAGAAATCTTCCGTGGGCTGACCGGGGAACGCTCGGTGCACCTGACCGACTGGCCAGATGCCAATGATTTCCCAGCCGATACGGTGTTGCTGGAAACCATGGACACCACCCGGAAGATCTGCTCGGTAGGCTCCTCGCTGCGCAAGGCCAAAAACCTGCGCGTGCGCTTGCCACTGGCAGAGCTGAAGGTGGTACTCACCGACGCGGCGCGTCTAGAAGGCACCTACGCTTCGATCATCAAGGAGGAACTGAACCTGAAGTCAGTCACCCTGATCGATGCTGCCGGAGTGGACACCGCAAGCTATGGCATCAGCCAGCAGCTGGTGGTCAATGCTCGTGCGGCCGGTCCGCGCTTGGGCAAGAGCGTCCAGCAGGCTATCAAGGGCGCTAAGTCCGGTGATTGGTCGGTGACCGCTGGCGTGGTCACCGCCGGTGGCCTCGAGCTGGCCGAGGGTGAATACACCTTGGACACCGTAGTTGACGAGGCGGCCGAAATTGCGGCAGCCGTTATCGACGGAGGGTTCTTGGTATTGGATACCGAGGTCACCGCGGAGCTTGCTGCCGAAGGTACCGCTCGCGATATGGTGCGCGCCATCCAGTCGGCCCGCAAGGAAGCAGACCTGCAGGTTTCGGATCGTATCCGTACGGTCATCACCGCTACCGCGCAGACCGTTGAAGCGTTGGAAAGCAACCGCGAACTGATCAGCAGTGAAACCTTGACCGCCGTCTTGGAACTGGTCATTGACCAGTCACAGGTTGAAACTAAAATTGAAGTGG
>DNHA01000319.1 GCA_003486025.1 Micrococcaceae bacterium
CGCGGTTGACCCCTTCGATGCTCAGCAGCAACCCGTGTACGCGAAAAAGCTCTTCGGCGTTGGCGGCTGCCGCGCGCACCAGAATATCCGCCGAACCGGTTAGTCCATGGGCCTCCAGCACCTCGGGGATCTGCTCCAGCTTTGTGGCAATCTCCTCCAGGTGGCGTTGATCGACATGCAGTTCGATAAAGGACAGCAGTCCAAATCCAAGGGCGGTCGGCGCGATGCGTCGATCAATGGGGGATAAGACCTCCACCTCCAGGCGATTGAGCCTTGACTGCACGGTATTTCTGCCCAAGCCAAGAGCTGTTGCCAGAGACGAAGCGGTTCTTCGGGTGAGCTTTGACAGCGAGAGCAGGATTCGCCGGTCTGTGGTGTCTAAAGGTTGCATAATGCGCACATTAGCACCGACGTATCCGGCAGGATAGTGCGTTTTGCTTTATTTCCTTTCTTGCCATTGTGCAACTTGCGCCATGTGAGTAGCATCACAGGTAAGTGATTGCGCTGAACTAGCCGGTCACCACTGACTACGCGAGAGTAAGGATGCCGATCGTGTCCACCCAGCACATCGACGTAGCCGCCGGATGCCTACCCACGCACCAGCTGCTCAACGTTTCTGGAGAACGAACTCCGGACGAAGAACTAGATCACCATCTGACCGGGCTCACCGAACAAGACCTGGCGGATTTCCTGCGCGACATGGTTGTGCTGCGCCGCCTGGATAATGAAGCCACCGCGCTGCAACGCCAAGGGCAGCTAGGCCTCTGGGCCCCTCTGCTGGGCCAGGAAGCAGCCCAAATCGGATCGGTGCGCGCCACCGAGAACACCGACTTCATTTTCCCCTCATACCGCGAACACGGAGTTGCCTGGGCCCGAGGAGTCAAAGCCGAGGATCTGCTCAGCGTCTGGCGCGGTGCCACGGCCAGTGGCTGGGACCCTCATGAGGTAAATATTGCTTGCCAGCAGATTGTCATCGGATCCCAGGCATTGCACGCCGCCGGATATGGCATGGGCATCAAATTTGATGGTGGCAAAGAAGTTGCCGTGGCTTACTTCGGGGACGGGGCAACCAGCCAGGGCGACGTCAACGAAGCGCTGGTCTTCGCCGCTAGCTATCAGGCGCCGGTGCTGTTCTTCTGCCAGAACAACCAGTGGGCCATCTCCGAGCCGGTCGGCTTGCAAAGCCGCACGCAGATCGCTGACCGAGCCAGTGGATTCGGGGTCAAAACCTGGCGGGTGGACGGCAATGACGTACTCGCGGTTTATGCGGCGACCAAGGCCGCATTGGCACATGCTCGGCACGGACTGGGTCCAACCTTCATCGAGGCAGTGACCTATCGGATGGGTTCGCATACTACCGCCGATGATCCCACTCGCTACCGGAAGAATGAGCAGGTCGAACAGTGGCGTGCCAAGGATCCTATTGATCGATTGGTCAACCACCTGACGGTGCTCGGCGCAGATGTGCAGTCCTACCAGCAGCGAGCCCAGAATGCAGCGGACAAACTCGCTGCCGAGCTGCGCGAGGCAATCACCACGATGCCCGATCCCGAACCGCATGAACTTTTTGACCATGTGTATGCCGAAGAACATGAACCAAGCCGCAGGGAGCGGGACACCTACCTGCAGTATCTGGCCAACTTCCAGGATGGTGGACTATGAGCGTTTCAATGATGAAGGCGCTGAACCAGTCCTTGCGTGACGCATTGACCGAAGACGAAAAGGTCATACTGCTCGGCGAAGACATTGGCACCCTCGGCGGCGTATTCCGTATTACCGACGGGCTGAAAGCCGAATTCGGTGAGCATCGGGTGGTTGACACACCACTTGCCGAGTCCGGGATCGTCGGTAGCGCCATCGGTTTGGCCTACCGCGGTTACCGTCCAGTGGTGGAGATCCAATTCGATGGATTCACCTACCCCGCCTTTGACCAGCTGGTTTCACAACTGGCAAAGATGCACTTCCGTTCCCGTGGCCGGGTGAAAATGCCGGTGACCGTGCGTATTCCATATGGCGGCGGAATCGGCTCACCGGAACACCACTCGGAATCTCCGGAGGCCTATTTCTCCCACACCGCGGGATTGCGGGTTTTTGCACCCTCCAGCGTGGAAGATGCCTATGTGATGTTGCGTCAGGCGATCGCTTGCGACGATCCGGTGATCTTCTTTGAACCCAAACGCCGGTATCACGAAAAAGCGGACATTGAGCTAAGCACCCCAGAGCAGACCGGTTCACCCAAGGCAAAGGTGCTCCATCAAGGAAACGACGTGACGGTGGTGGGATATGGCCCCACCGTTTATACCCTCAATGATGCGGTGCTGGCAGCCGAAGACGAAGGCGTGAGCCTGGAGGTCATTGACCTACGCTGCCTGGATCCGTTGGACCTGGACACGGTCGCCGAATCGGTCAAGCACACCGGAAAACTTGTGGTGGTCCATGAAGCGAGCAGGACCTCAGGAATCGGTGCGGAGATCTGCGCTCAGATCACCGAGACCTGTTTCGACTATCTGGAGCATGCACCATTGCGCGTGACTGGATTTGATATTCCGTATCCACCTTCACGGCTCGAATCCCATCATTTGCCAGACCTGGACAAAGTGATGCATGCCGTGGACACGGTCATGCGCCGCAACGAGACACACGCCGGAGGTGCCAAGTGATGGCTCCCAATACTTTCAAGTTGCCAGACCTCGGTGAAGGGCTCACCGAGTCCGAAGTTTTGAACTGGAAAATTCAGGTAGGCGAGCATGTCGCGCTGAACCAGATCATCGCCGAGGTGGAAACCGCGAAGGCAGTCGTTGAGCTGCCCTCGCCATTTGCCGGAATTGTGCAGAAGCTGCATGCCTCCGCCGGCGAGGTAGTCCCCGTGGGCGGACCACTGGTGACCTTTGGAGATGAGGCAGCAGAATCTGATACCGGGAATCCACGCGGAGAAAGCGGCGACGCGGGATCCGGGGACCGGACTCCGACCCTGGTTGGCTATGGCGCTCCTGCAACCAGTGGACATCGCCCGGCTCGCCGTGGACGCGCGTCGCAGAACCAGCCTTCGGCTACCGTACTGCCAGCGGCAACGCCCCAGGCATCGGCTCACAACTCACAGGCCGAGGATAGCGGCGCTCGCCGAACCGCCACTCGCAGCACACCGCCGGTGCGCAAGCTGGCCCGGGATCATGGCATCGAGATTTCCTCGGTGCGCGGAACCGGTGCCGACGGCGCGGTGCTGCGTGCCGATATTGAGGCCCTGATTGGTGCTCCGCAGCAGGACACGCAGCCAGAGCCTGCAACGACGGGAACAGTGGCGGGCGACCGCCGGGTAAAGATCAGTGCGGTGCGCCGCGCGACGGCTAAGGCCATGGTCGACTCGGCTTTCACCGCCCCGCACGCCACCGAATTCCTTACCGTGGATCTGACCGAGTCGATGCAGCTTGTCGAGAAGCTGCGCAAGCATCCGTTGCTCAAGGACGTGAAGCTCAACATCACGACACTGACTTCGTTGATCGTCACCCGTTTGCTGGGTACCTACCGCGCGCTGAACTCGCGGTGGGATGCGGCAAATGACGAAATCGTTGAGTTCGGCTCGGTGCATTTGGGTATGGCTGTGGCCAGTGATCGTGGACTGCTGGTGCCGGTGGTCAAAGATGCGCAGTCAAAGTCGTTGCGTGATTTAGCCGAAGAGCTCACGCAAATCATTGAATTGGGCAGGGCAGGGAAGCTCTCGCCGGCGCAACTTAGCGGTGGAACGTTCTCGATTACGAACGTTGGAGTGTTTGGCGTGGACGCCGGCACCCCGATTCTTCCTCCGGGCCAGTCCGGAATTCTTGCCCTTGGACAGGTCAAGCGCCGTCCGTGGGAGTTCGAGGATCAAGTGGCCTTGCGTCACACCTCAACGTTGGCGCTGTCCTTCGATCATCGCGTTGTCGATGGCAAGGAAGCTAGCGAGTTCCTTGCTGGCGTCGGCGCAGTGCTGGAGGACCCTGGGATGATGAATATTTTTATTTGATTCCATGGTTGCTTCATGTCTTGAAAATTAGAATATCTGGTTGATCAGATCGACCTCAAGTACTACTTTCATATTTATTCATTGGTTGTTTCGCAATATTTGATGTAATCTCGTTCACTACGTGCTATAGCTCACTTTCGAGGCGCACGGCATCTGTGAATTGCAGAAGCAGCAACGAACTTTTGAGGAGAAGAAAGATGCGATACTCGCACGCATCGAAGGCGCTGGTTTTGTCCGCTGCCTTGGCATTGACACTAACCGCCTGTGGCGGAGGGACCCCGGAGGAATCTGCCAACGGCGGTTCCGAGGGCGATGCCACCAAGGTCATCACCGCTAACACCACCGAACCACAGAACGGCCTATTGCCGGCAAACACCAACGAAGTTGGTGGCGGCCGTGTGATGGACCTGATCTTCACCGGGCTGGTCAGCTATGACGCCAAGGGCAAGCCTGTTAATGAGATCGCGGAATCGATTGAAACAACAGATTCCCAGAACTACACCATCAAGCTCGTTCCAGGTCACACCTTCTCCGACGGCTCCCCAGTCACCGCTGCTTCATTCGTAGATGCCTGGAACTTCGGTGCAGCCGCTAAGAACGCGCAGTTGAACTCCTACTTCTTCGAATCCATCAAGGGTTACAAAGAAGTCAGCGCTGAGAATGCGAAGACCGAGAAGATGGAAGGGTTGAAGATTGTCGATGACAATACCTTCACCGTTGAACTGAGCCAGCCGGAGTCTGACTTCCCGCTGCGTCTTGGCTACACCGCCTTCATGCCGCTTCCAGAAGCAGCCTTCAAAGATCCAAAGGCCTACGGCGAAGCACCTGTCAGCAACGGACCATACAAGTTGGCGGAGTGGAACCACGACGTCAACCTGAAGCTCGAAGTCAACGAATCCTACGAGGGACCACGTAAGGCCGCTAACGGCGGTATCGACTTCAAGGTCTACCAGTCCACGGAGTCCGCATACCAGGACATCATGGCCGGCAACTTGGACGTACTGGACCAGATCCCACCATCAGCACTGGCCAACTACCAGTCCGATCTGGGTGACCGTTCGGTCAACGCACCTTACGCAGGTAACGCAACCATCACCATCTCCGGCTACTTGGATCACTTCAAGCAGGGCGAAGAAGGCAACCTGCGTCGTGCAGCGATCTCTCGCTCCATTGACCGTCAGCAGATCATCGACAAGGTGTACTTCGGCGGCAAGGTCAAGGCCGAAGAATTCACCGCACCGGTGCTCGAAGGCTACAGTGCCGATATCCCGGGCAGTGAAGTTCTCGACTTCGATGCCGATGCAGCCAAAAAGCTGTGGGATGAA
>DNHA01000026.1:0-9006 GCA_003486025.1 Micrococcaceae bacterium
GCAGCGACCGGCGGATGAAGAAGGTCACCAGCACCACGACGGCAGAAAGCCAGAAGGGAATACGCCAGCCGATACCGAATTTGATGTCATCGGGCAGTGCCATGACAGGGATGAAGATGAGTGCGGCTAGGATCTGGCCGCCTTGCGTTCCGGTCAGAGTCCACGAGGTAAAGAAGCTGCGGCGGTTATCAGGTGCGTGCTCCAAGGTCATTGAGGATGCGCCAGCCTGTTCGCCGGCTGCGGAGAGACCCTGGCAAAGCCGGGCAAGGACCAGCAAGATGGGAGAGAGCCAACCGACTTGTTCGAAGGTCGGAAGGCAACCGATAGCAAAGGTTGAGGCGCCCATGAGCACCAAGGTGAACATCAAAACTTTTTGACGTCCGATACGGTCACCGAAATGACCTAGAACTACCGCGCCTATAGGTCGTGCGATGTAGGCAAAACCGAAGGTTGCCAAGGACATGACCGAGGCGTTCGCATCGGCGTCGGGGAAGAAAATATGCGGGAAGATCAGTGCTGCGGCGGAGCCGAAGATGAAGAAGTCGTAGTATTCGACGGCGCTTCCCATGAAGCTGGCGACTGCTGCTTTGACGGGTGTGCGTTTCCCGGTGCCAGGCACTTGAGAGGCCGACGGTTCGCGTGTGGAGGGCATCGGAAAACTCCTTTGGTTTGTTGTGGGCGGCTGAAAAACCGAAAATATGTGCGCTATACGTACAGTTGTACGTAATGTGTACGTTGATATAGGGTAGATGTAAATCACAGCCAGCGCAATATCTGCGTTAAGCATGACGGAAAGTTGGGTAATACGATGAGTACTCTTACTCAGTCCTATCTGGTCGGACTCATTGGCGACGGGGTGCTGCCTTCGTTGACACCACCCATGCATGAACGCGAAGCGGACGCGCAATCGCTGCGCTACCTCTACCGGCCGATCGACCTCACGGTCCTGCGGCGTGCTGCCGAAGACGTCGGGGAGCTGCTCAAATCCGGTGCCGAATTGGGATTTAACGCCTTCAACATTACCCATCCATGCAAGCAGCTGGTGATTGACTACCTCGATGAAGTCAGCGACCACGCCACAGCTATCGGCGCGGTGAACACCGTCATCATCAAAGACGGAAAATTCTATGGTCATAACACCGACGCTTCAGGCTTCGGCTGGGCGCTGGCCGGTGGACTGTCCGAGGCGAAGCTGGATAAAATCCTGCAACTAGGCGCCGGGGGAGCCGGGGCGGCGGTATCTTATGCCCTGCTCGATGCGGGAGCCAAAGAACTATTCCTGTCGGACCCGGATACCGCGCGGGCAGCCGAACGCGTAGCCGAACTGAAAACTCATTTCCCGCATGCCGAAATTCTGGCGATCCGCCCCGATGAGGCACCGGCGCGGCTCGAAGAAGTTGACGGCCTGCTTAATGCAAGCCCCATCGGCATGCATCACCACCCCGGACTGCCGCTGGACATTTCAAATCTCACCTCCCGGCACTGGGTGGCCGACTGTGTCTACCGGCCGGTAGACACCGCGCTGATTCTTGCCGCCCGCGATCTAGGATGCCAGGTGCTTGATGGCGGAAATATGGCGGTTGGACAGGCAGTGGATGCCTTTGGCATCATCACAGGGATAACCCCGGACGCTGGCAGAATGCGCGCTCACCTGCTGGAAATGTTGGAGGCTGGACTCTAATGCGCACTTCGATAGCTACCGTCTGCCTCTCGGGCACGCTCGAAGAAAAAATGCTTGCCTGCGCCAAGGCAGGCTTTGACGGCATTGAGATCTTCGAACAAGATCTCACCGTCAGCCCGATGTCTCCCGAAGAAGTCAGGGCCTTCGCCGCACGGCTCGGGCTCAGCCTGGACCTCTTTCAGCCCTTCCGCGATTTTGAAGGAGTTGAAGAAGCGGTTCTGGTGGCGAACTTGCGCCGTGCCGAAGCAAAATTCCAGCTGATGCAACGCCTGGGCATGGACCTGATCCTGCTGTGCTCCAACGTGGGCACCGCGACGATCAATGACGATCAGCTTTTCGCCGCGCAGATCCGCCGCTTGGCAGACCTCGCGGCGCAGTATGGCGTGCGCATCGCCTATGAGGCCTTGGCCTGGGGCAAGTATGTGGATACCTACCAGCATTCATGGGAGATCGTGAAGCTGGTTGACCGCGACAACGTGGGGCTGTGCATTGACAGCTTTCACATTCTTTCGCGCGGTGACGATCCGGCGCAGATCGCCCAGATCCCAGGGGAGAAGATCTTCTTTGTGCAGCTTGCCGACGCTCCGGTGCTGTCCATGGACATCCTTTCCTGGTCGCGGCACTACCGCGTATTTCCGGGTGAAGGCGGCTTTGAACTGGACGTATTCCTTGGCTACCTCGTACGTTCTGGATATTCAGGGATCGTCTCCTTGGAGATTTTCAACGACGTCTTCCGGCAGTCAAATGTTCAGCTCACCGCCGTCGATGGGCTGCGTTCATTGATCTGGCTCCAGGCTCGCACCGCAGCGCTGCTGGAGACAGAGGAAGTCAAGGATAATCTCAACCTGGTCTCGCTGCCCGGCGTCCAGCAAGCCAGTGGTTTCGACTTCGCCGAAATTCGCACCGAAGACCCGGAACTGATCGCTGAAATGCTCGCCCAGCTGGGGTTCTCCTTCCTCGGTCAGCATCGCCGCAAACCTGTACAGCTCTGGCGCGCCGGGGATGCGCGAATTATCGTCAACTCGCAACGCAGCCGCGCGGTCACCGCGAGCGTGAGCGGACTGAGTATTCAAGTCCCGGATCCGGCCGCCGGACGTGCCCGGGCCTCCGCGCTGTTGGCCAAACCAGTGTCGCGCCACCACACTGAGGATGAGCAGGAAATTTCCGGGTTCAGCGCCCCGGACGCCACGGAGGTGTTCTTCGGCTCCGCCGCGCTGACCGCGGCATGGGAAGCCGAATTCGGAGTGCTGCCGGGAACCGCGCAGCCCACCGACAAGGGGAGTATTGAATCAATTGACCACATCAACCTTGCCCAGCCATGGCAGGCCTTTGACGAATCGGTCCTCTTCTATACCAGCGTGCTGAACCTGGAAGCAAGGCCCGGCACAGAGGTGCCAAGCCCTATGGGGCTGGTGCGGTCGCAGGTGCTGCGTACCGCCGATGGCGGGGTGCGCTTGGCCTTGAACATCGTGCCGCAGGGGTTGGAAGCAACTATTGACCGCCACCATGAATATCCGGAGCATGTCGCATTGCGCACCGACGATGTGGTGGCGTTAGCGCGCCGCGCACAGGCGGCCGGAATGGAATTCTTACAGGTTCCGGCGAACTACTATGAAGATCTTGTGGCTCGTTTTGACATCGATGCACAGTCCTTGGCGACCCTGAAGGAATTAAACCTGCTCTACGACAGCGACGAGCATGGAGTGTTTCTGCATTTTTACACGGCTACCGTGGGCAATATGTTCTTTGAGGTGCTTGAACGCCGCGACGGTTACGATGGATACGGGGCACCCAACGCCCCAATTCGCCTTGCAGCGCAGTTTGAGCATAATCGTTTTAATCGCTCCTAACTGTGCCGAGGGCTGAACATCTAGGTGAAAATGGGGACCCTTATTTTGGCAGAGCAGCCTGACTATTACGTGAAATCAGCCGAGAAGACCCTGGCGGTGCTGCTCGCGTTTAAGGGAGGAAATACGGCGCTGACAGTTTCTCAGGTAGCGGCCGCCACCGAACAGACTCGTGCCTCGGCCCGACGTTTTCTGCTGACTCTGGTGGATCTTGGCTATCTGGAAATTGAGGGAAATACCTATCGCCAGACCCCTCGTGTGCTTGATGTGGGCGCTGCCTACCTCTCGGGTCTCACCTTGCCACGGGCTGCTATTTCACATCTGCAGCAGCTGGCCCGGGAACTGGATGAAACCAGCTCGCTGTGTGTTCTCGAAGGCCAGGACATTCTGTATGTGGAACGAGTTTCCGCACCGCGCCTGCACCAGATGAACGTGTCAATTGGTAACCGCTTGCCGGCCTGGACGACCTCCACGGGACGTGTGCTCATTGCGAACTTGAGTCCCGGTGAACGCGCAGAATTCCTGGAAGGCATTGAACTGCGCCGATACACCGAGCATACGGTGGGTTCTCTGGCGGAGCTGGAGGCGGAGCTGGACCGGGTGGCCGACCAAGGATGGTCGTTAGTGAACCAAGAGCTCGATGAGGGGCTGCGTGGATTGGCCGTGCCGGTTTACCGGGGCAATCAGCTGCTCGGTGCGCTCAACGTATCGGTTCAATCGGGCCGTGCCGACGATTCCTCGATTTCTCAAACTCTGCTTCCTGCCCTGCGTCGCGCAGCCAAGGAGATTGCCGCCGACTTCGGCGGCCGGACCGACTAGTACAGCCGGCTGCGATTGCAAACGTTTATGCGGGAGGCAAGAGCATGGTGCCGGCGGTGGCCACCGCGATAATCACCAGCGTGCCGCACAGTCCCAGCACCAGTGCTTTGCCCCCGGATTTGACGATGCTGCGCAGATGCACGCCCAGTCCCAATGCGAACATCGCGGCCGCCAGTAAGAGCGTCTGTACATTCGACATGACCGAAAGCACCGGCTCGGGCAAGATCCCGGTGGTTCGCAGCAGCATGGCCACGATGAATCCCAAAACAAATAAGGGGATCAGCGGCGGATTCTTCCCGCCTTCTACCGAGTGCTTGCGCCGCATGTAAAGTCCAAGACCGGCAATGATGGGCGCTAGCAGCGCTACGCGGGCCAGCTTGACTGTCACCGCGACAGCTAAGGCTGCGGCACTGACCGATCCACCGGCCGCCACCACCTGGGCGACCTCGTGGGTTGAAGCTCCAATCAACATTCCGGTGCTGCGGTCATCAAATCCCAATAAGGCACCTAACAACGGCATAGCCGGAATCATAAGTGTGCCGAACAGCACAACTAATCCGATAGCCGTGGCGACCTGATCTTGTTTGGCTCGGGTGACGCCCTCGGTTCCCGCCACTGCGGCTGCCCCGCAAATTGAAAATCCGGTGGCGATCAAAAGACGTTGGGGAAGAGCGATACCCATCTTTGCGCCGATCCAGAGGGTGGCTGCAAATGTCACGCCGACCGAAAGCAACACCACCAAAAGGACTCCAGGGCCGAGTCCAATGATGGTACTCAAGGACAGTTGCAGACCAAGGAACACGATGCCTAAACGAAGTAATTTTTTGGATGCGATTGTGATGCCGGGGTTCAGGATCCGGGGTACCGGGGCCAGATTGCGCCAGAGCGCACCGAGAAGGATAGCTAAGAGGAGAGCGCTGAATCCACTGAGGAATCGACTAGCAAAAATACACAACAAACCGGTGATGAGGCAGGCCACGAGCCCAGGAGCCACAGATTTCATGCTGGCGTAGAGAGATAGCCGCATCGCTGGCGCCGCTTTACGCTGTTGCTCGTCTGTGTCTGGGAACTGGCTGTTGTTCTGCATATATTCAATTTCTCACGGCTGGCTCAGGTTCGGTATTCCTTGATCTGCTATCACGGGCATATGATCATGATATGGATAGGTCTCCNNATCCTAATGACTTGCAAGATATTGCCCAATGGATTCAGGTTTCGTCGCTGACATTGTTAGTAGGAATTGCGGACCACGGGAGCCTGAGTGCAGGCGCGAGAGCCGTCGGCATTGCGCAACCCAATGCTACCCGCGCTTTGAAGACGCTGGAACGACGCTTGGGCTATCTGTTGGTTGTCCGGAAAACTACTGGATCCACACTGACCGCGGAGGGTGTGCTCACCGTGCAATGGGCCCGCGAGGTCCTCGCTTCCCTTGATAATTTGGCTGCCGGGGCGCGCACCCTAGCCAGTGAAGGCGGGACCGAATTGGTCTTCGCGGCCAGCATGACCGTAGCCGAATACTTGGCGCCGTCATGGATCGGCACGCTTCACCGGAAGTTGCCGCAAGTGAAACCGCGCATGCGCATTATGAATTCCCAGGATGTGATTGCAGCGGTGCAAAATGGCGAACTGGCGTTTGGGTTTGTGGAAACCCCGCAGATTCCCCAGTCATTGCGCTATCAAAAAGTCTGGGACGATGCCATGGCGGTGGTCGTAGCTCCTTCTCATCCATGGGCTCTGCGAAGTTCGCCGCTCAGCGTGCATGAGTTGCAAAGCACGGCACTCGTTGAACGTGAGTACGGTTCTGGAACGAGGGCATTCCTGGATTATATTTCCCATGCAGAACGGCCCGAGCCTATTGCAGAATTTAACAGTAATTCGACAATTTGCCAGTGCGTGGCCGCCGGCATGGGGCCGGCGGTACTTAGCCAGTTAGCCGTTGCGGGATCCCTTGATCAAGGCAAGCTGGTGGAAGTTGAGTTTGAAGGGCCAAGCCTGCTGCGTGAGATCCGTGCCATCTGGTCGCGGAACCATGCCTTGAGCGCGACCGAACAAAAGATGCTTGAGATCGCGAGTTTTGCAGGCCGGACTGACTAGTGCCCGGCCACGCGCCTAGCTAGCGAGCTTGGAAATTTCTGTTTCCAGCAGTGCAGACAGGCGACGCACACCTTCGGTGATAGTTGCTTCATCCACGGCGCAGAAGGCCAGGCGAAGCTTGTGGTGTGCCGATTCCGAAGAGCTAAAGGCCGCACCGGGAATGAAAATAACGCCGGCTTCAACACCTTTTTGCAGCAGCTCGTAGGTATCAATTCCCGCTGGCAAGGTTAACCAGATGAAGAATCCGCCCTCGGGATGAGTATGGGTAATTCCCGGTGGCAAATGGGCGGCCAGCGCTTCGAGCATCGCGTCGCGACGGGACCGGTAGAGATCGTTGTAGGTCTGGATCTGGCCTCGCCAGTCATGCTCGGTGAGATATGAGCTGATGATCATTTGATTCAACGTTGGCGGGCACAGGGCCACCGCCTCGCCGGCGAGGTAGAAGCGGCGGAACAAGTGAGTAGGCAGTGCAGCCCAGCCAATGCGCAGGCCGGGGGAGAAAATCTTGGAGAACGAACCCATATAGATGACATTCGTTTCGTCCAGGCTGCGCAAGGTCGGGGCAGCTTCACCCTCATAACGCAGCATGCCATACGGGTTGTCTTCAAGGATCAGCACGCCTTCTTCGCGGCAGATCTGCACGATTTGTGGACGTCGCTCGGCGGCCAAGGTGATGCCCGACGGGTTATTGAAGTTTGGAATCGTGTAGAGAAACTTGATAGTTTCGCCCGCGGCGCGTAATTCGTGGATTTTTGAACGTAGCGCTTCTGGAACCAGTCCGTGCTCGTCGGTGAGTACCGGAGCAGCTTTCACCTGGTAGGCCTCGAAGGTATTCAGCGCACCGACGTAGGTCGGGTCTTCGCAGAGCACGGTGTCGCCGGGGTTGCAGAAAACCTTGCAGGCCATATCCTGCGCGGACTGGGAACCGTTGGTCACGACAACGTCGTCAACCGAGACGTTGGTGATGCCCTCAGCAGCCATCACTTCAAGGATTTGTTCGCGCAATTCAGGGGTACCCAAGCCTGAACCATATTGCAAAGCCACCGGGCCCTGCTCGGTGATGATGCGCTTGGCGATGTCACCAATTTTTTCCAGGGGAAGTACCTGAAGGTAAGGATTGCCGCCCGCCAGTGAAACAAGGGAGGGGTTCAAGGACAATTCGAAAACGTCGCGAACTGCGGACTGCTTGATCCCGGCCGCACGTTCGGAGAACAGCGCTTCGTGAGTCGTTAACAAGGCGTCGACTGGCTGGTTCGTTGACATGGTCCTCCTCGACCGGCAGCTACCCGCGAGTTGCAGGAAGTGTGGCATCGCTTTTGGGGTGTTCAAAGCGAAGTTTTCTATTGGAATACTTTAGTATTCCAGCAGTAAATTTACCAGATGGCAAGGAAGCAGAATTAGCCGCTAGGCAAGTCCTTGGCTCCTGGCTCCGTCGTCGGACGTTGATCAAGCCACGCCTGGATTGCGCTTGGGCGGATGCGCCGGTGGGTTCCGCGGTATTCCACGGGAATAATGCCTGCATCGGCCAGCTTGCGCAGATATGAATTCGAAATCCCGGCCATCTGGGCCGCCTGGGAGGTATTAAGCAACAGCTCGGTGGTGCCAATGCTGACCGACTCACCAGCTGCGAAGCGGTTGAGTACCTCAAGCAAGGCGTCATGTGCGTCCTTGGGCAGTTGCAACGCGGTGCCGTTGACGAAAACCGTCGTGTCTTCCGACTCGGCCAAAGCGCGCTGTAATCGCTTGGTAGTTTTATCGTCTAATGCTTCAAAGGTGCGGACCCGGCCAAGTGCGGAAGTAGGTGATGCCATATGTTCATCTTGCCTGAGGAAAGCGGGGAATGCATAGAATTTGGCTGCGGGGAAATGTGCCGGAGCGTTTATCGATTATTACCCCAATGCGACGAACGGGGGTTGTAAAACGATCAGCGGTTCCCGTATGGTGGAAATTGTAGGTCTAAAGAAAGTACTGACCAGCCATCTTCCGGCACACCACGACGGAGCGTTTCGCCTTACCTGGCAACGACGGAGTGGGAATTGTGTACAGGGAAGCCTGAAGTCCACCTTAAATGCGTCGGTTCGGGTTCCTTTGCGGTCGGATGAATGGTCATGCGCGTTCCTACGCTATGCCACAAGTTTCGTGGGTACTGCGTTTTCGTGAATCAGAACTTTCTTGAAAGCAGATACTTTTAATGTCTATTGAAACTACCTCAGACCTGACCACCATCACCGACGAAGAGATCTTCAACGCCCATCTTGGCGGCAAGCTCTCCGTCGAATCGAAGATGCCCCTGAATTCCAAACGTGACCTCTCCATCGCCTACACCCCCGGTGTCGCCAAGGTGTCACAAGCANNNCACGCAACCCACACCTGGGCTTCACGCCTGGTCGCGGTAATCTCCGACGGAACTGCAGTCCTTGGACTTGGCAACATCGGTGCTGCCGCATCGCTGCCAGTCATGGAAGGCAAGAGCGCACTATTCAAAGAATTCGGCGGTCTGGATTCAATCCCACTGGTCTTGAACACCACCGACGTGGATGAAATCGTTGAAACCGTGATTCGCCT
>DNHA01000026.1:9132-10192 GCA_003486025.1 Micrococcaceae bacterium
GACCAGCACGGCACCGCCGTCGTGGTCCTGGCAGCACTGATTGGCGCTGCCCGTCATACCAAACGCGAAATCAGTTCGCTGAAGGTCGTCATCTCCGGCGCAGGCTCCGCCGGCGTCGCCGTGACCAACCTGCTGCTGCAAGCTGGTGTGGATGACGTAATCGTGCTCGATTCACGTGGAACCATTCACCGTGAACGAGATGATCTCAACGCAGTCAAGGCAGAACTTGCCGGCCGCACCAATCGCGAGGACATCATGGGCGGCCTTGCCGAAGCATTGGAAGGCGCCGACGTTGTTGTGGGCTTGTCCTCTTCGCAGTTTGACGAGGCTGCGGTAGCCAAGATGAACAAGGACGCCATCATCTTCGCTCTGTCAAACCCAACGCCGGAAATCATGCCGGAAGTTGCTAAGAAGTACGCGGCAGTAGTAGCCACCGGACGCAGTGACTTCCCTAACCAGATCAACAACGTGCTCGCTTTCCCAGGTATCTTCCGTGGAGCCTTGGACTCGGGCGCCAAAAAGATCACCGAAGCGATGAAGGTCGCCGCGGCGCACGCCATTGCTGACCTCGTCGGTGACGATCTAGCTGCCGATTACATCATTCCTTCTGCCATCGACGAGCGAGTGATGCCAGCAGTTGCCGCCGCTGTAGGCGCGCTGGCCGACGAAGCTAAATAATTCCTCCACCGAGGAAACCTGCTCAATAGGTCGCAACAGTAATCGTTGCCAGGCCAAAGCAAGCGTCCAAGAATCAGTGATGATTCTTGGACGCTTGCTTGTTTAAGCACGGATCTAATTAGACGGTGGCGGCTGACTTATCCCGTAGATCATCGGCTTCTTCCCAACTGCCTGGGCCGTGGGTAAAAGCTCCACGGTAGCGGGCGGCCGGATGGCGCTCATTGAGCAGGTCTCCGTCCCCGAAAAGCTTCTGACGCAAGGTCCCTTCGGAATATTCGGACTGTGCCAGACCCCTTGCACGTAAGACCGGCAACACCTTGTCCGCAAACTCTTGGAATGAACCTGGGATCACCCAATTGATGACGTTGATGCCATCAACCCC
>DNHA01000116.1 GCA_003486025.1 Micrococcaceae bacterium
AGCACCTCTTTACGCCCCCAAAGACTAGCGTCCACAAGTTCTCACTGAAGGGATGCGTCGCAAGAGCAAGGGATACAACGATAGGAAGCGATTAAATCAGCGCTCAAGGACTCAAAAGATGTCATTCACTTCATGAATAAAATGCCTAGTGGGCTACCGGCAAATTCCCGTTCAACCCCCGTAGCCAATCAAGGAGGAGTTCTACAGAGTCAGGCATGTACCGCGTGGGGTCTCGGGTTATATCTGTAATCAATTCATTCTGAGCTACCCAAGATCCACAGGCGACTTCCTCGGCCTGCAGGCTCAATGGTCCTTGGACGATGGTCCAATATAAGAAGGCCCGATAGGTGGTGCTGGCGTCGCAATAATTCGCTTCGCCCAGTCCGACCAGCTTGCTGCGGACTCCCAGCTCTTCCTTGGCTTCACGCCGCGCTGATTCATCAGGGTCTTCGTCCGCCTGAATAACCCCGCCAGCGGTGAAATCATACAGCCCCGGATATACGTCCTTGATCGGGGTGCGCTGGTGAACAAAGATATGTCCGTCGGCGTTGAACACCACAATTGAGGTGGCACCATGCCGCAAATTCCCCGCGCGCACCTCCGAACGCGGGGCTTGACCAACAACCTGACCGTGCTCATTAAACAATGCGGCTTGTTCTTCCATGCCTACATTCCACCGCGGCAGGCAGCGCAACGCAATATGCCAGTAGATACCTGGCATGCAAGAGATGGCTCAGCTCAGCTTTTCGGGGTTGTCCTCATACCAGCGATGAGCGCGTGAGACAAGCTGCTCCGACAGACCCGCAAGGTCCCCCTTGCCGCTTCCCATAGCTAGGCCAAGCAGGAAGGTGCTCAGCGGTGCCGCAGGTCGGGCAACCTCGTGGGCTACATGCTTGGCGGCATCCAGCACGGTGGCGATATCTACTTCGCCCGAATCCAGGCCCAGTTCCTTGGCTGCGGCTTCCAGCCATTCGTTTAATGCTTCCGGTGGCAGGTGCTGTGCCATGCGCGTCCTTTCATTGTGGCGGGCGTATTCCAACGCCTGCGGGGTATCAATATCACTGCTGGTTTCATCATCCACCGGTACCTGCGCCAGGCGGAGCTGATTCAGGGCCCGGCGCACCGGCGCGTTGACCAGTTGCTCGCCCAATTCTTCACAGACCGAGGCCACCGCGGAAGTGCGGTAGATTCCGGCCAGCCACTGTGTATGGCCTTGCGCATCAACCAATAACAGACCATCTAAGTCCCGCTGGTCGAAGTTGCTGGTCAGAGCCGTGGCCACCGCGACCGGGCGCTGCAGGTCACAGGCCAAGACCATCGTCCATGCGCTGGCACCGGCTGCGGCCAATTGCCGCAATCCTGCGGCAATGCCAGCCAGGGGGCCGGCGAACGGCGGATCCTCGCGTGCTACGGCATCGGCCATCGTGCCGCTGGATTCCGGGCCTACCACGACTACCCGCTGCGCGCCGGACTTTCGGGCCGCGGCCACCGCCCGGTCCACCAGCCGCAGGCCATGCAGCTCTATTTCAGCCTTGCCTTCGCCACCGAGGCGCGCGCCTCGGCCACCGGCCAGGATCAGTGCATTAAAACCGCCGAGTTCCGGCGTGCTCACGGGAGCAACCTCAGTACTTCAACCTCGTCGCCGGGGTTGACCTGCCCGGTGCCAGCTGGAACCAGCGCGTAGCCTTCGGCCGCGCCGAATCCGCCCACCGAGTGGGAGATGCTCTGTGCCTGCACGGCGGGGGCACAGCGCAGCTGGTCACCATGTTCAAAGACCACCGGGATCACCTGCATGCGTCCGGCCGCGGCTTTCCAGCCCACCGCCGCAATGGCGCGCAAAGTGGGGCGCAGTACCTCGCGGTGGCCCTGCATCGCGCGCAGAGCCGGGCGAACGAACAGCTCGAAGCTGACCGCTGCACTCACCGGGTTGCCCGGCAGGGCGAAGACCATTGCGCCGGCGGCCAATCGGCCCGCGCATTGCGGCTGGCCGGGACGCAGCTTCACCCGGGTCGCCTGCACATCCGGTTCGGCATCCAGCACCTGGCGCATCACGTCATAGGCCCCAGGTCCTACTCCGCCGGTGCTGAGCACCGCATCATGGGTGGCACCTAGAATTTCCAGCTGCTCGCGCACCGCTTCGATGTCATCCACGCAGTGCACCACGGTGGCCGCTTGAATTCCGGATTCAGCAAGCAGACCGGCCATCAACAAGGAATTCGTTTCCGGGATCTGCCCGCGCAGCAGCTGATCCCCGGGCGTACGCAATTCTGCCCCGGTGATCAGCACCGCCACCTGGGGCATGGTGCGCACCGTCAGCGAGCTGGCACCGGCCGCAGCCAATGCCGAAAGCCGGGCGGCGGTGAGTTCCTCACCGGCCTGGGCAACCAGGTCCCCGGCCGCTTTGTCCTCCCCGCGCCGGCGCACATCCTTGCCCGCGGACACCGGCACGTTAACCTGCACCGTGCCTGCATCCCAGCCTTCGATGACCGTGGAGGTATCTTCGAGGCGCACCACGGCGTCGGCACCGGTAGGCAGCGGAGCGCCGGTCATGATCTTCACGCACTGGCCCGCGGCCAACGCCGGGTCCCATCCGCTTCCGGCCGGCACCTCGCCGATGACCTCCAGCTCCACCGGCGCGGCAGCCAGATCAGCCGAACGCACCGCATAGCCGTCCATGGCCGAGTTATCCCACAGCGGCAGCGGGTGCGCGGCGGCCACGTCGGCGGCCAGCAC
>DNHA01000035.1 GCA_003486025.1 Micrococcaceae bacterium
ATTTGATTCGTCCCCTAGGCTTCCAAGTACTTCCAGATAGTAGGTGCCATTACGCACCAGCAGGTCCGGGTGCTGGACATCCAGGCTCCGCGCACGGGAGAGGTACGCGACCACGCCGTGAGCGTCCACCATGCGCTCGAGCATCAGCTCCACCGCGGGACTGGTAATTTGTGAAAGCCTCAGCCCCCGGGTGTTGGGCTGCCCAATCAGGTCTCCGAGGCCGCTGGTGGCCCGTTGCTCGATGATCTGCTCCGTACTGCACCATTGCGCCCATTGGCCCTTAGCGCGCAACAGAGACGGTTCCTGGCGCAACGGGACCGTCGCAGCGAAGTACCACGTGTCAAAGCGGCGGAATGCAAAGTTGGGGCTCACCCAGTGAGACACCGGACGCAGCAGATCGGTGCGCAGGCCTAATCCACGTCTGCGCAAAAATTCTGCAAACTCCAGATCCTGCCCGGCAATAGCCTCACGCGCGGACATCCATTCTTCGGGATCGCTCATTTCGATGACCGATTGCTCATCGGTGCCGGCCAGCAAGATCCCGGTTTCTTCAAAGAGCTCTCTGNNCAACGAACGCCCATGTTCGGAGGCATCACGCAGCAAGGACTTGATCGCGTCGGTGATTAGAGCTCTCTGATTGCGCAAACAAGATGTACGCGCACCAGCTGTTGATCCAGCACATCCAAGCGTTTGGACCACCAGGTCAGGTTCGGACCAAACCACTTGTATTCGGCTCGGTCTCCGACCTCGACGCTTCCACCGGGAAAAGCCACGCTGCCCAAGGGAGATTCACCAGAGCGGTAGCCCAAAAAGGTTTCCACGCCGTAGGCGCCATCTTGGACCAGGCACACCGAGGAGGCTCGGCGCGCGGCACGGGGCGTGCGCGAGCCATAGGTAAACCAATTTTCTGCCGCTGGAATTTGATGTGGCGGCAATTCCACCAGGCGGCGCGCCATGCCGGTGCGCGCGGCAGACGGAATTGCCCGCCCCGCGCGCGCACCGGAATGGCGTTGTGGACTACTCAAATTCGGCGATGACCTCAACCTCAACCGGAGCGTCCAACGGCAAGACGGCCACGCCGACTGCCGAACGTGCATGCACTCCGGCTTCGCCAAGAACATTTCCGAAGAATTCGGATGCTCCGTTGATGACGCCAGGCTGGCCGGTAAACGCAGGATCCGACGACACGAAGCCAACGACCTTCACGATACGCTTAATGCGATCTAGGTCACCTACTTCTGCCTTGATCGCTGCCAGCGCATTCAGTGCGCAGGTCTGTGCCAGAGCCTTGGCTTCTTCAGCCGAGACCTCTGCCCCGACTTTGCCTCGAGCTGAGAGTTCACCGTTAATCAGCGGCAGCTGTCCGGAGGTGTAAACGTAGTTGCCAGTGGTGACCGCAGGCAGGTACGCGGCGACCGGCTTGGCCACAGCTGGCAACGAAAGACCGAGCTCGGCCAGTCGGGCCTCGACACGCGAGGAAGTAGCTTCTTGCATGGGGTTTTACTCCTTCTAAAAGTTAGGCTTTTGGACGCTTCATGTAGGCCACTGGATTGGTGCCATTGGGGCCTGGAACGATTGCTACCAGCTCCCAACCATCGTCACCCCACTGATCCAAAATCTGCTTGGTTGCGTGGATAACGAGCGGCAAAGTGGCGTATTCCCATTTAGTCATACTCGATACGTTAGCGCGTCCTTGTAAACTAGTAGGTATGGCAGCCAAGAAGTCCCCCTTTTTTGACACAGCTACCACTCTGGGAAAGATCGTTGCGTTCTTCGGAATCAGTGCCCTTTGTGGTGTGCTGGCCGCGGGCATGATCGTCCCCGTGGCAGCAATCGCAAAAACCGGTTTGACCACCGGAAATAATATTGTAAGCGCGCTTCCGAGCACCTTCGAGAAGCTTCCAATTCCGCAGCCTTCGCGTGTCCTGGACACCGAGGGCAAGGAGATTGCGACGTTCTATGAACAGAACCGCGATCCGGTGAAGCTCAAGGATATTTCTCCTTACATGCGCAAGGCAATCGTTTCCGTGGAAGACGAGCGTTTCTACGAGCACAACGGTATCGACCCCAAGGGCATCGCCCGCGCGGTAGTCGGCAACCTGACCAGCTCGTCACGTTCCGGTGCGTCAACATTGACTCAGCAGTACGTCAACAACCTTTTGGTCAATAACCAGATCTTGACCGGCTCCAAAGAGAGCACCGTCTCTGGTCAGAAGGAATACTCTGACAAGATTCGTGAACTGAAGTACGCGGTAGCTATCGAAAAGGAAATGTCCAAGGACGAAATCCTTGAAGGCTACCTCAACTTGGTGCTCTTCTCCGGCCGTGAGTATGGCGTGCAGGCTGCCGCTCAGCGCTTCTTCTCCGTAGACGCCAAGGACTTGAACCTGCAGCAGTCGGCAATGCTTGCCGGCATGGTTCAGCTTCCAAACGTCTACAACCCGATCAACAACCCCGAGCGTTCCCTGGACCGTCGCAACAAGGTGCTGGGCAATATGTACCGCACCGGTGCGATCACCAAAAAGGAATACGACAAGGCCGTCAAGTCCAAGCTTGGGACAGATCCTAGTTCTTCGGCCTCCGGTTGCATGGCCGCCGGGGATGACGGATATTTCTGTGACTACGTCACCAACCTGATCCTGAAGGACAAAAACTTCGGTAAGACCAAAGAGGATCGCCAGAACCTGCTCTTCCGCGGTGGCTTGACTATCAAGACCACACTGAATTCTGCATTGAACAAGCAGGCTGCCAAGGACGCTCGCGAAGCGATTGATCCGAATGCCAAGTCAAATGAGGATATTCATTCCTCCCTGGTTTCGGTTGAGCCTGGCACGGGCAATATCCTGACCATGGCCCAGAACACCGAGTACGCACCGAAATCCGAGGAATCCGGCAGCCGGACCTTCTACAACTTCGCTGTAGAACGTTCGCTTGGCGGCGCGGGTGGGTTCCAGGGCGGCTCGACCATGAAGCCATACACCACCCTTGCGTGGCTGCATGAGGGCAACCACATGTACGACAAGATCAATGCGAAACGTCCGTACTTCCCCGTCATGCACAAGTGGAGAGCTTCGTGCATGCCAGGCGGTACGACAGTTACTGGCGGATCAAAAGCGTGGGAGCCGAAGAACGCTTCGCGTGGATTCTACCGGACGATGACAGTGGACACCGGCCTTTACTGGTCGATCAACTCAGCGACGATCCAGGAAGCTGCAAAGGTCGATCTTTGCACCATCGCTGACTACACCACCAAGCTTGGCCTACTCGATCAGGATGCCGATAACGGCAAGCCGGGTCCGATTTCTCCGGCAAATCCTGCCTTCATCATTGGTTCGGCCAACATCACCCCAATGGCGCAGGCAGCGGCGTTTGCTACCTTCGCCAACAAGGGTGAATACTGCAAGCCACGTGCCATTACTTCGGTAGTGGATAAGGACGGCACCAATTACAAGGTTCCTCAGGAAGAATGCTCGCAGGAAATTGATCCGCAACATGTTGCTGACCTCAATGGCACTCTGAAAAAGATCGCAACAAACCGCGTCTCCAAGGGGCAGGTAGCTGGGCCGATTGCTGGCAAGACCGGTACAAATAACTACGCCACATCGACCTGGTTCGTCGGCTACACCACCGGTATTTCCACCGCTGCGTGGGTTGGACGCTTGGACGGCAAAGCCGCCACGGAAGAAAACGAGTTGCATGGCGCGTTGATCAACGACCAGCGCGCTCCGAAGATGGTTGACTCCTCGACCTTCGCCGCTCCGCTTTGGGTTGATTTCATGTCCAAGGCAGTTCAGCAGTACGACCGCAGCTCTTTCGGTTCCGTGTCAAAGGCTCCAAAGCCAAAGCCGAAGCCGAAGGAAGAAGACAGCTCGGACAGCTCGGATAGCAGCGACAATAAGTCGGATTCGAAGCAGGAAGACTCCAAGAAGGAAGATTCCAAGAAATCGGATGATGACAACAAGTCTGATTCGAAGGAGTCTGAAAACAAGGGCAAAGAGAAGTCCAAGCCGACTACTCCAGCCAAGCCCGGAGACGGTTCGAACGGCTAAATAACGTCGAAAGGCCGCGTTCAACTTTGGTTGAACGCGGCCTTTCGGTTTAGATTGGCATTATCACCAGACTCAGATGGGTCTGTTCCCCCGAAAGGACAATGACGCACCGGTCATGGTTGAAAAAACTAATTTCTCTTCGGCATTCGGTCGAGCCGCCAGCACCACGGCGCTACTTGCCGGCGGTGCCGCCGCGGTTGGAAGCGCACTGCTTGGGTACGGGCTTTACGAGACCCAGAAATTCGGGCTACGTCGCGAAACCGTCAAAGTCCTGCCACGTGGCGCGGCAGATATGCGCGTTTTGCACCTCTCGGATATCCATATGGTTCCCGGCCAGGCCCTCAAACGCCGCTGGTTGCATCAGCTGGCAGATGAGCGACCCGACTACGTCATCAATACCGGTGACAACCTCAGCCACCGGGAGGCAGTCCCCGCGCTGATCGACGCGTTGCGGCCACTGATGCAATTCCCTGGCGCTTTTGTTCCCGGATCTAATTGCTATTACGCACCGAAGCTGAAAAATCCTTTCAAATACCTCACGCGCAATACCGGCCGGCCTAACCCTTCGGACCGTGACATGCTTCCGTTTGAGCAGATGCACCAGGCTTTTGGGGCCGCCGGCTGGGTCAACATGACCAACCGTTCCTACTCCACAGCGCTCAATGGCCTCCGGCTTGATCTCACCGGCATCGACGATCCCCATTTGGACCGGGACCAGTTCGCTGGCTGGCCACAGGGCTCTTCCACCAGTTACCAGGCACCGCATGTGCGTATTGCGCTAACGCACGCGCCCTACCAACGAGTGCTGGATCAGTTCACCGAAGAAGGTGCCGACATCATCTTTGCGGGGCACACCCACGGCGGACAGGTCTGCATCCCCGGTTATGGCGCGTTGGTATCGAATTGCGATTTGCCCACCTGGCGAGCACGCGGTCTGACAAATTGGGAACATGCTGGACGCAGTGTTCCGCTCAACGTTTCGGCCGGCATTGGGCACTCGCGTTTTGCCCCGATCCGCATAGCTTGCCCGCCCGAGGCGATACTCCTGACGTTGACCGCCAAAGACTAAGCTTCACCAATATTCAGACCCCGTGCTTTGACTAAGCACGGGGTCTGAAGTCGTTTCTGAGCCTGAGACAAATAATCTATCGGATAGGGATTGTTTGATTGAATTTTCCCAACTACTGACTGTAGGCTGTAGTCCGGTTGATATTTTTTGGTGATGGTGGGGTAAAGCGCATGGCGCGAGAACATAACGCGGAACCGGCAGATGCGGTTTCATTGACTACCACTCTCAAACGGCTTGGACCTTTTGTCCGCCCAATTCTCCCCCGCCTCATTGGCGGTTTCTTCTGTGCCTTGGGTGCAGGCATTGTCGCCCTGGCGATCCCGCAGGTACTTGCTTGGCTGGTCAACAACGTACTGGACAAAGATGGCAGCAGTACCCAGATCTGGATAGCCATGGCTATTGTCGGCGGCCTAGGGCTGCTCGAAGCACTGTTCATTTTCCTCCGCCGGCAGTTTGTGCTTAACCCGGCAGCTGGACTTGAAGCGCAGATGAGGATCCGCTTCTACAAGCACCTGCAACGGCTTCCCGTGGCATTCCACGAACGGTGGGGCTCGGGACAGCTGCTCTCGCGCTCCATGTCTGATCTGTCGCTGCTGCGGCGTTGGCTCGCCTTTGGCGCGATGATGCTCGTGGTGGATACCGTTACCGTGATCACCGGTCTGGCGCTGATGTTTTTCCACTCCTGGATTCTTGGCTTGCTCTACTTGCTCGGTGCCATCCCCATCGCTATCAAGGCCTACCAATTCAGAAATAACTATCGGGCAGCAAGCAGGCTAAGCCAAGACCAAGCCGGCGACCTCGCCACAGCGGTTGAAGAATCGGTCCACGGCATCCGTGTCATCAAGGCTTTCGGCCGTGGACGCTACGTCTATGAAGGCTTCAGCGCACAGGCCAAGTCACTACAGCAAACTGAAATCTCCAAGGCAAAAACCTTGGCTGGTTTCTTGATGACGGTAGTGGCAATCCCAGAAACGATTCTAGGAATCGGCCTGCTCATCGGTATTTCAATGGTTGCCGCCGGCTCATTGAGCGTAGGTTCCTTGGTTGCCTACTTTGCGATCGCAGCAGTTATTGCCGGTCCGGTGGAGGGCATGGGAATGCTTCTTGGCATGACGCTGAGCACCAAAACCGCTTTGGACAGGCACTTCGAGGTGATGGACGCCGCCAACGATATTGTTTCCCCGCAGAAGCCTCGCACACCCCAGGAACGAACCGGTGAAGTCCAGCTGAAGCACGTGCGTTTTGCCTATCCCGACGATTCGGGCCGAGGCCGTCCGGTGCTTGCGGATATCGACTTCACCAGCCGCCCTGGAGAAACCATGGCTTTGGTAGGAATCACCGGCTCTGGCAAATCCACCTTGCTCAATCTAGTGCCACGCCTGCACGATGTGAGCGCAGGACAAGTCCTGGTCCACGGCCAGGACGTGCGTGACTGGGACCTGGAAAAACTTCGGCAAGAAATCGCGGTGGCATTTGAGGACACCACGCTCTTTTCAAATTCCGTCCGCGAAAACGTGCTGCTTGGCGCTCCCGCGGAACTGAATTCTGCTCAGCGCGAGGAGCTTCTGGCCCAGGCTCTGGATGTTGCCCAGGCACAGTTCGCGTACCAGCTGCCCCAGGGTGTTCAGACGCTGATCGGCGAAGAAGGCCTCTCACTTTCTGGCGGACAGCGTCAACGTCTAGCCTTGGCGCGCGCCATTGCGGCGCAACCGCGGATCCTGGTTCTAGATGATCCACTCTCTGCCTTAGATGTACGCACCGAGGAAGCAGTGACCACCAAGCTTCGTGAAGTCCTTCGCGGAACAACTACCTTGGTAGTCGCCCACCGTCCCTCCACCGTGATGCTTGCAGACCGGGTGGCGCTGCTTCGCGACGGGCGCATCGACGCAATCGGCAGCCATACGCATCTGCTCAGCACCAATGAACATTACCGCTACGTGATTGCCAGCTTGGATGACGAAGCACCGATCAACGAGGAGATCTCACGATGAGCAAACCCCTGGGTGTCTCTGACGAAGACAACATCAACCTCAGCGGTGTTCAACGCAAACAGGTCCGTAGCCGTTCCTTCAGGCTGCTGGCCAAGCTGGCGATGCCGCAAAAGAAATTATTCATCCTCACCGTGGTGCTGGTCTTGGTTTCAAATGCGGCTCGAGTAGCGCTGCCGCTGCTTATTGCCTTGGCTATCGACTGGACGCTGCCCCAGGTCCGGGAGGGCAACTGGAGTGCCCTGGGAATATCAGGTGGTGCGTATATTATTTGTGCCATTCTGGCTGGTGTCCTATTGGCTTGGTACATCAACTGTGCAGCCCGAATTTCTCAGGCCATGCTCCTAGATCTGCGCCAACAAGTCTTCCGCCACACCCAACGCTTGAGCCTGGAGTTCCACGAGAACTACACCTCCGGCCGCATCATCTCCCGGCAAACCTCGGACCTGGAAACCCTGCGCGAGCTGTTGGACCAAGGCGTCTCGGAGCTGGCCTCCTCCTGTGTGTTTGTGGTCTTCACACTGATCACTATCTTTGCTTTGGACTGGCGCAGCGGATTGGTGCTTTGCATTGCCGCCGTCCCGGTAACAATCCTGTTTTTCTGGTACCAAAGCCGTTCCGAGGTTCTCTACCGCGAATCTCGTGTGGTTTCGGCGAAAGTCATCTCCACCTTTGTGGAAACCATGACAGGTATCCGTGCGGTGAAGGCCTTTCGCCGCGAAGTTGCCAACGATGAAAATTATGGCGATATCGCAGAAAAATACCGGGTCAACTCGGTACGTTCCTTTAATCTCTTCGGAATTCTCCAGCCTGGCCTAGTGCTCATTGGCAACCTCACCGTGGCGGTACTGCTCGCCTATGGTGGTTTTCGAATTTTGGATGGCACGCTGGCTGTCGGTGTGATGGTCGCGCTGCTGCTGGCCGCTAAACGCGTTTTCCAGCCCGTGGAGCAGATTGCGATGTTCTACTCANNCCTTGCAATCGGCCACCGCAGCGCTTGAAAAAGTGTCCGGACTTTTGGAGGAAGAGCCAAGCGTCAAGGAGCCGCTCAAGCCGCGGAGCATCGACCAGGTCAAAGGCGAGATCGTTTTTCGTGACGCGGTCTTCGGCTACGGGCAGGGTCCTATCATTATGGATCGTTTTGACCTGAAGCTTGAGGCAGGGCAAACCGTAGCGGTGGTCGGCCAGACCGGTGCCGGCAAATCAACACTGGCCAAACTCATCTCGCGTTTTTATGATTTGCGCTCCGGAAGCCTCGAAATAGATTCGGTGCCAATTCAAGAAATCTCAAATACTGAATTACGCGAACACGTAGTGATGGTGACTCAGGAGGCCTTCCTGTTCTCGGGTTCGGTGGCCGAGAATATTGCTCTGGGAAATCCCATGGCAACGCTGGCAGAAGTCCAAGACGCTGCCAAGGCGGTGGGTGCCCACGAATTCATTCTGGAACTGCCCGAAGGCTACGATACCGATCTGAACAAGCGCGGTGGCCGAGTCTCTGCCGGCCAACGACAGCTCATTTCCTTCGCTCGCGCCTTCCTGGCGGATCCTGCTGTCCTGATCCTCGATGAGGCAACCAGCTCGCTGGATATCCCGTCCGAGCGCGCCGTGCAACGTGGCCTGCAGCAGCTGCTGGGCAATCGCACGGCACTGATCATCGCGCACCGGCTGTCCACGGTACAGATTGCGGACCGGGTGCTGGTGGTCCACGATGGGAAGATTATCGAAGATGGGACTCCCGAGCAGCTCATCGCTGATCAGGGTCGCTTTGCTTCCCTGCACAAGGCGTGGAAGGATTCGCTGGTTTAGCTGGCGTACAGACGATGGCAAACGAACTCAGTGACTTCGTCCAGGCACCGAATCAAGGCTTGCATCCGGAAGTTTATGAAATTGAAAACAATGCAATGGATCGAAGCGGAGTGCTTTTCGCGCGGCTTCAAGATCTTGCGCCTTGGGATGGCAAGGTTTTGTTGGATCTAGGGTGCGGCACCGGTTATTGGTTGCCGAAGTACCTCAGCAATTCTGGAACAGTCATCGGTGTAGAGCCAGATGCGAACTTACTTGAAGCGGCACGTGCACGTAGTGCCCGTGTCCAGGTGCATCGAGGCTCCGCCGAGCATCTTCCGTTTGCCGATGAAAGTCTCGACGTGATTCATGCTCGCTTTGCCTATTTTTTCCCGTCTTCCACGAACGATTGTTCGGCGGGAGTTGCTGAAGCGTTGCGAGTCCTGCGTCCTGGTGGTTCCTTGGTGGTCATCGATAACGATCAGCAACACGGCCAGTTCGCGTCCCTGCTGCAACGTAGCCCATGGGCGGAGGCACAAGGCGAGTCAAGCTACACCAACGCCTGGTGGGAGAACCAAGGTGCCACGCGGCACGAGGTAATGAGCAGCTGGACGTTTGATTCTGCCGAAGATCTTGCCAGAGTCCTGCAAATGGAATTCCCTGCGCAGCTGGCAAACGAGTGGATCACCGAGCATCCGCAGGCCGCACAGTTGAGCTACGGCTACGTGATCTACCAGGTACGCAAGGAAGCTGCAGACGAACATTAAATGGGCGTAAAAGTAGGCCGGGGTGAAGTTTTTCTTCACCCCGGCCTGCTTTTGGATCGATTAGGCTGAGAACTTCTGCCCGGTCAATCGCTCATATGCTTCGATGTAGCGTGCACGGGTCTTTTCGATAATGTCTGCCGGCAACGCCGGAGGCTGCTGCCCGGAATTCTTCTCCCACCCGGATTCTGCCGAGGACAACCAGTCACGGACGAACTGCTTGTCAAAGCTGTCCTGAGCCTTGCCAGGTTCATAGGACTGCGCATCCCAGAAACGCGAGGAGTCCGGGGTAAGCACCTCATCGCCCAAGGTAATGTCCCCGGTCGCGGGATCCAAGCCGAACTCGACCTTCGTATCGGCCAAGATGATGCCGCGTTCACGGGCAATCTTCTCGGCACGCTCATACAGTGCAACGGTCTTTTCCCGCAGTGCTTCGGAGACGTCCAGGCCAACGCGTTCCACGGTCTGCTCAAAGGAAATGTTTTCGTCGTGTTCCCCGACTTCAGCCTTAGCCGAAGGGGTGAACAACGCAGGTTGCAACCGTGAACCATCAACCAGACCTGCTGGCAGCGGCAGCGCGCACACCGTGGAAGACACCTTGTACTCGGCCAAGCCAGAGCCGGTCAGGTAGCCACGGGCGATGCACTCGATGGGATACATCTCAAGCTTTTTGCATACCATCGCACGTCCGGCAACTGCTTCTGGCACGTCGGTGGAGATCACGTGATTGGCAAAATCGCTGAGCTGGTTGAACCACCACAGGCTGAGCTGCGTCAGCACCTTGCCCTTGTCGGGAATCTCGCTGGTTAGTACAAAATCATAAGCACTGATTCGGTCCGAGGCGACAACGAGTACCCGGTCCGAGTCTGCAAAGCTGACACCGGCAGGTACGTAAAGGTCCCGGACCTTACCGGAGTAGAAATGGTCCCAGCCTTCTAAGGAAAGTGTTTCTGTCTGCAATCCTGCCATTACTTGCTGTCCTTAGTCGTGAGGATTTCTCCACGTTCAGCCTTCAAAGCGATGTCGCTGCGCGACTGCGCTCCAGGCCAACTGATCTTTGCAACACCGGCATAGGCGCTGGCCCGGGCACTGGCCAGATCATCACCCAGGGCTACGACGGCCAGAACACGTCCGCCGGACACGATGGTGTTGCCGTCGGCATCGGTGCTGGTGCCAGCATGCATGACGTGGACGTTCGGAACCGCGTTGGCTTCTTCAAGCCCGTGGATTATTCCACCCTTCACCGGGGTGTCAGGATAGTTCTCTGCGGCAATGACTACGTCAACTGCGGACTGCGAAGACCAGCGCAGCTGCTCAGCGTCATCCAATGTTCCATTCGCCGCAGCCAGCAGTATGCCGCCCAACGGAGTCTTCAGACGAGCCAACACTGCTTGGGTCTCCGGGTCACCGAAGCGCGCGTTGAACTCGATCACGCGGATGCCACGCTTGGTAATGGCAAGGCCGCAGTAAAGCACACCGGTGAACGGGGTGCCGCGCTTTTCCATTTCGCGCAACGTTGGGTAGGCGACGCGGTCCATGACCTCGTCGACGAAGGTTTCAGGCAGCCATTCAAGCGGTGAGTAGGCTCCCATACCACCGGTATTGGGTCCCTGATCATTGTCGAAGATCCGTTTGAAGTCTTGTGCCGGGGCCAGAGGCACCGCATGCTTGCCGTCGCAGATGACGAAGAGCGATACTTCTGGGCCGTCGAAGAATTCTTCGATGACCACGGTGCCGCCGGCGGCGAAGCAGACTTCGGCGTGGGCTAGGGCTTCGGCGCGGTCATTGGTGACCACGACACCCTTTCCGGCTGCCAGTCCGTCGTCTTTGACCACGTAGGGTGCGCCAAAGTCGTCTAGCGCCGAGGCTGCTTCTGCGGAGTTGGTAGCCACATGCGCCATCGCGGTGGGCACCTGTGCGGCGGCCATCACGTCCTTGGCAAATGCTTTGGAAGCCTCCAGCTGGGCAGCTGCCCGAGTTGGGCCGAAGACGGGGATGCCGGCCTCGATCAACGCATCGGCAACACCAGCGGCCAAGGGCGCTTCGGGGCCAACGATCACCAGCTCGCTAACCAGCTCTTGTGCCAGAGCCAGCACCGCGTGCGGGTCTTGCGCATCGATGTTGTGGGTGGTGACGTCCTGTGCGATACCGGCGTTACCGGGAGCGCAATGAACCTCATTGACGTAGGGGTCTGCACTCAGTGCACGGACAATTGCATGCTCACGGCCGCCTGGGCCAATAACCAGTACCTTCACTCCGCCGAGTTTACCGGAGATTCGTGACAGGTTATTGTTCTGTGACCGGTCTATGGACACTTCTTACGAGTCGCTATTTCTCATCGAACTGCTAGGGTTTCCCGATATTTGAGGTGCTCCATGCACCGCTTAGACTGAGTCTTATGGCTTCGGCGATAGACATCACACACTGCACAGAGCTGCTTCGGGTAACCCGTAATTCGGTCGTTGAATCCAGGCACTATGGAACCGCGGTGGTGCTGGACGCGTCGGGAGAGGTACTCGAAACCCTCGGCGATCCGCAGGCCCTGATCTTTCCGCGCTCCGCATTAAAACCCTTTCAGGCCATCGGTTCGCTGCGTGCCGGTGCGGTGCTGAACTCCGCCCAACTAGCGTTGGCTTGCGCCAGCCACTTGGGAACCGCCAAGCATCAGCAGTTGGCGCGTAGTGTGATCGCCTCGGTGGACTTGGGCGAAGAGCATTTGCAGTGCCCGAATTCTTGGCCAGGCGATTCCGCCGCCAGAACCGAAATGATCATCGATGGGCACAGCAAAAATAAGTTGGCATTCAATTGTTCGGGCAAGCATGCGGCATTTCTTGCCGCCGCGGTATCGCGCGGAGAACCGGTAGAAACCTATCTGAATCCGGAGCATCCGGTACAGCAGTACGCGTTGGAAGCAATTGAAGAATTCTGCGGTCCGGTAACATTTGTGGGCGTGGATGGGTGCGGCGCTCCGGCACCCCAAATGTCCTTGCATTCCTTAGCCAAGGGGTTCAATAATCTCAGCACCAGTAGCGATCAGCAGGTCCGTGCCGTCGCCCGCGCGATGCGTGAGCATCCCTGGGCGGTCCGTGGTCCCGGCAGCCCGAACTCCATAGTTATCGAATCCACGGGGATCATTGCCAAGTTGGGTGCCGAAGGCGTGGNNACCAAGGGGTGAGCGTAGCGGTCAAAATGCTGGATGGCGCATCGCGCGGAATGGATCTGCTGGCTCTGGGGCTGCTGGCCAAACATGGCGCTCTTACCCCAAGGAAGCTGCAAGAATTGTCTTCTAGACTGGTGCCGGCAGGCACCACCGAGGGGTCCCGCGCAGTGCAGATTCACTATGCCGGTCAGGAGTTCATGCCTGGCTCGTCTCGTTGATGCCGAGGCTCATAGCGCGAAATATGACATTTTCACGTCATCGAAGGAGGCGGATCCAAGGCCATGGCGATCAAAAGAAGAATCGATGAACCCACTGGGCGCGCGGCGTTACGCGAGTGGGTGCAAAATGCCGGAACTCAGGGGAATACAGGGCGTTCCACGCTCGCTACCGCGGTGCGTTTTGCGTTGGAGGAACTTGCTTCTCGGGCCGAGGGAAACTCGGTTGAAGTGCGCATCCCGCCCTTCGGTGTGACCCAATGCATTGAAGGTCCTAGACATACCCGCGGAACCCCTCCGAATGTGGTCGAAATGCCTGCCGAATTATGGCTATCGCTAGTCACCGGGCGAACGGACTGGGCCGCGGCCGTGCAATCGGGTCAATTGCACGCCTCGGGGCTAAGGGCAGACTTGTCGGCACATCTGCCGCTAATTGAGTACCCTTAAAGCATGGAGCAACACCCCGCCACCCCGTCATCCGCTGATCAGCCAATTCCCGTGCTGGTTCATGCGGCACCACGTTTCTGGCCATTCGTACTCACCGGCGCCGTACTCGGTGCGCTGATCGGTGCAATCATCGGCTTCCTTGGTGAACCCTCAATGGATTACACCGTAGGTTCGGCTATCGGATTCTTCGCCATGTTCTGTGCAGGACTTGGCATTGGGCTGGGCGCACTTGCCTATGTAATTATCGACCGCGTGACTTCGCGCAAGACCACCCAAAAACTGGCGGTGCCCCTGGCCGGGGATACCGCCAGCGAGCAACAAGGCTAGGCGCCCTCCCCTTCCCAGGAAGGCATGTGGCGGCCGCGCACCTGGTCGCCGCTCACCACATAAGCGGTCGAAGACGACCAATAGATACATGAGAGAATATTGACATGGCGCGTGGCGATGGACTACTTAATCATGACCTGCTTCCCAACGAAAAGGGCCCGCAGGACGAATGCGGCGTCTTCGGTGTTTGGGCACCTGGCGAAGATGTTGCAAAACTAACTTATTACGGGCTCTATGCCCTGCAGCACCGTGGACAAGAGTCTGCCGGTATTGCCACCAGCGATGGCTCGCGGATCAACGTGTACAAAGACATGGGCTTAGTCTCCCAGGTCTTTGATGAAAACACCTTGAACTCGATGTCCGGCCACTTGGCCGTTGGCCACTGCCGTTACTCGACCACCGGTGCAAGCCACTGGGCCAACGCCCAGCCAACCTTGGGCCCGACCCAGAATGGCACCGTTGCGCTGGCGCATAACGGCAACCTGACCAACTCGGCGCAGCTAGCCGAAATGGTCGAGGCGAAGCAGCTGGCCGACGGCGGTAAGGTCCGCGGCGAAATCGCTCAGGGCAATACCACCGACACCGCGCTGGTCACCGCATTGCTTACCGGTTCTGAAGGCCAGTCCTTGGAAGAGACCGCGTTGGAGCTATTGCCGAAGATTGAAGGCGCATTCTGCTTTGTCTTCATGGACGAAAACACCATGTATGCCGCCCGCGACCCGCATGGGGTACGCCCGCTGGTTCTGGGACGTTTGGACCGCGGCTGGGTTGTTGCTTCCGAGCAGCCCGGACTTGCTACCGTCGGTGCCTCATTCATCCGCGAAATTGAGCCTGGCGAACTGATCGCTATCGATGAAAGTGGCGTGCGTTCCACCCGCTTCGCCGAAGCCACCCCGAAGGGCTGCGTCTTCGAGTACGTGTACCTTGCCCGTCCGGATGCTTCCATTGCTGGCCGCTCGGTATATGAAGCCCGCGTGGAGATGGGCCGCCAGCTGGCTCGCGAGAATAGTGCGGATGCAGACATTGTCATCCCGGTCCCGGAATCCGGCACTCCTGCAGCTATCGGTTACGCCGAGGAATCAGGGATTCCTTTCACCCATGGTTTCGTGAAGAACGCCTATGTAGGCCGCACCTTCATCCAGCCCTCGCAGACCTTGCGCCAGCTGGGTATCAAGCTGAAACTTAATGCTCTGGAAACCGTGCTGCGCGGCAAACGCGTGGTTGTGGTGGACGATTCGATTGTGCGCGGCAATACCCAGCGCGCCGTGGTGCGGATGCTGCGCGAAGCCGGTGCCGCCGAGGTGCATGTGAAGATCTCTTCACCACCGGTGAAGTGGCCTTGCTTCTACGGGATCGATTTCGCCACCCGTGCGGAACTGATTGCCAATGGTGCTGCCGTGGATGAAATCGGCAAGTCCATCGGCGCCGACTCCTTGGCATACATTTCCGAGGAAGGCATGATGCCTGCGACCATGCAGCCTCGCGAGAAGCTATGCACTGCGTGCTTTACCGGCGACTACCCGATTGCGCTGCCAGGTGACGAGCGCCGCGGGAAGAACCTGCTGGAGAAGAGCAACCAGGGCGGCTGCGAGCCGGGCCCGGATGCCGAACTCGAATCCTCCCTGTAACTAGCCACCTCACTACTACTTCGTTGCAAGCGGCACCGTTACCTCGGTGTTCACGACAGAAAAGGACCCATCTGCCATGAGCGGCACGCAAGAGCAGCCCACCTCCATCACCTACGCCGGAGCCGGTGTCGACGTCGAGGCCGGTGACCGCGCCGTTGAACTGATGAAGGGCGCCATCAAGGCCACGCACACTTCCGGAGTAGTCGGCGGGGTCGGCGGTTTCGCTGGCCTATTCGATGTTTCTTTCCTGACCGGATACAAGAAGCCTTACCTAGCAACTTCCACCGATGGCGTGGGCACCAAGGTTGCTATCGCCCAGAAGCTCGATATCCACGACACCATCGGCCAGGACCTGGTCGGCATGGTGGTAGATGACATCGTCGTGGTTGGCGCGAAGCCGCTGTTCATGACCGATTACATCGCTACCGGCAAGGTAGTTCCAGAACGCATCGCAGATATCGTGCGCGGTATCGCCGAGGGCTGCAAGCTGGCCGGCACTGCATTGGTTGGCGGCGAAACCGCAGAGCACCCGGGCTTGCTGGCCGAAGACGAATACGACGTGGCAGGCGCCGCGACCGGTGTGATCGAGGCAGATCAGCTGCTCGGCCCAGAACGGGTGCTGGCTGGCGACGTGGTCATCGGCATGGCCTCCTCGGGCATCCACTCCAACGGCTACTCGCTGGTGCGCCGCGTGATTGCACATGCCAAGTGGGAACTAGAGCGTGAGGTCGCCGAGTTCGGCCGCACCCTGGGCGAGGAACTTCTGGTTCCGACCCGCATTTACACCACTGCCTGCTTGGACCTGATCGATGAGTTGAACACCGGAGAAGACTTCGGCGTCCACGGCTTCAGCCACGTCACCGGTGGCGGCCTGGCAGCCAACTTGGCTCGGGTACAGCCCCAGGGCCTGATGGCCCGCGTGGATCGCTCCACCTGGTCGCTTCCCG
>DNHA01000183.1:0-2398 GCA_003486025.1 Micrococcaceae bacterium
GTATTTGATTGATTTTATGGCTTCGGCTGAAGACCAAGGGGAAGTGGATGAAAATTGCCAAGTAGCGCACGTGAAAAGTTAAGTTGCCCTTCCGGTACTCGTCGTCTTTTTCTTGTTGCTCCAGCTTTGGCTCTTGTGCTGACCTTTGTCGGCTATTGGGTGGCCAGGCCTTTCATTCCAGGACACGTTGCAATCCATATGGGGCCCGATGGTGTCGGTTATGGATCCGCATTGCGGATGCTGGTGGTTTGCGCAGTTATCGCCACTGTAGCTTTTGTTGTTGGCGGAATAACAGCGCGAGGATTTTTAGTCGCGGGCCACTGGTACCAGACAGAAAAAGTCATCGTGATTTGCGTGGAAGCTTTCGCCTATGCAGTGCTCGGTGTTGGGCTGGGCTCGGTTCTGAGTACCCTGGGTGTCGAGCCGGATGGCACCAGTTCCCAAAGCGTGGGTTTAGGGCTTTTGTCGTTCGTAATCGTCTTTGCCCTTGCCTCGATCATTTACGTCGCAGCACTTCCCAAAGGACAACTTGAAGAACTCCAAGCTCGGCAGTAACCGGCAGAATATGAATCAGCAAAGCTTTCCTACTCGCGGGGCGGATCATTCGCTGGCGGATCCGCTTCTCGCACAATGCCTGTGGCAGGCGGAGCCAGCGAGCGATACGTTCGCCCGTCTCCTGTGTTGATTACGATGGAATGCGGAATGGAATAGTCTACTTTTTCGTACCAACCCGGTAACTCTTTCGCCAAGTTGCAAAAGCGACACTTATAGCCCGAGTTATGTACCGAGGTTGGTCCGTTCAGATGGCGTTGCACCACGTGGTCAATCTCTTCGGGAACACCGTCACAATAGGGCGTCATGCAATGGGAATCACGAATTCGAATGAACTCTTTAAGCGACTCAGGGAATTCACGAGCTTTAGAGTCCATGGCAATGAGGTCTTGATTACCGGGTGCGGTGTAGATCCTCTGAATTTCCGGGAAAGTGAAAATTCTACGGTTCAATTCATCGTCTTTCAGCGTCAGGTGGAATGGATCTTCAAGGTCCACCTTCGCTCCAGCGACTAGTTCACGAGCATATTGCGCCGGTACGATTCCGTAGCCAGGTAGGTTTGCCGGCTCATGACTGCCTGCAAACAGCGTCTTATCAGTCATGATGAGTTTGACGTCCAAGAACAGCGGAACCTTGGTCGGAAAACCTTCTAATTGACTGCAGACCAGCATGTCGGCTTGGAGCTGTTGCTTGGTGCGTGGGTCGTTGCCCAGATGGAAGATCGACTTGGCGCGTTTTTTGATCGACTTGGCTAAGGCAATACCTTCGACCAAGGGCAGCTTCGCACTGAGCATCACACAGTCCTTGCTCTTGCGGAAGCGGACATAACGTTTCGCGGCTTCATCTTCAATCTTGAGGGCCTTTTCGCTGCTTTGAAAGCGCTCAGTGAATTTTCGAACTAGATCGCTGATGGCTCGCACGCCAAGGTTCTCAAACATATCTGTGTGATCAGCGAAAATCGCGTCGAATTCACGACGTCCATTCGCATCAACTTCTTCAAGCGGTTCGGTAATAGCCTTGATCTGACGTTCGGTCAAATGCCCGCGGGCAAACCAATCGTAGAGGTTTGGGGTGTCTTCGAGAAGGATTCGGCAAGCTCTGAGATAACTGCAGGCCCCAGTAGTACTTTGTCGACGGTTCATAGCAACAGCCGCTGCGGCGCCTCGTTCACTTTGGTATATGTGGACTCCGCGGTCCTCATTTTGGCGAACAATTTGCTTCTCGTAAAAGTAAGCCATTCTGGCTTGCTTGGCACTAAAGCTGGCCTTGCGACGTTCAGTCTCGTTAATATACTGGGCGAGTAAAGAATTATCATGAAGAGCGATGGCATCGTCGATGCCGTCATCTATAGCTTGCTCGCTGAGCTCGGTGTAATCGAGCNNGTAAGCCATTCTGGCCTGTTTGCCACTAAAGCTGGCCTTGCGGCGTTCAATCTCGTCAATATACAGGGCGAGTAAAGAATTATCATGGCGAGCGATGGCATCGTCGATGCCGTCATCGATCTCCTGCTCGCTGAGCGCGGCGTAATCGAGTACCACGGGTGTAGGTGGCCTCGTTGGTGGCGGAGCTTCGAACTCGTTGTTAGGTCTACCCTCTTCTTCGTACATAGTTTCACTTTACGCCTTTGGTCCGACGTTTTAGGCTCACAGATACTGACTGTGGATAAGCGGAAATGTTCTTTTAATGGGCAGGTCAGCAAGTTGATTACGAAAAAATCTGTTTGGTAAATTTGGCTAAAATCATCAGTTGCTAGGATGACACGGAAAATGTTTTTGCGTCATGTACGGCTTTCGATACGGGCAGGGAACGAAGCCCTTGCTCGCAAATTTTACGTGATTGACTGAGG
>DNHA01000183.1:2497-7114 GCA_003486025.1 Micrococcaceae bacterium
GTGCTGGACCGACGGATTGAAGCGGGTGTGTGCGAAGAGGTCCGGGCGGAACGGCATAGCTTTGAGGGTTTCCGGCGGTTTCACTGGTGTGACCCGTTTGGCAATAGGACCGGGAGCCTTGCGAACGTTCCCAGTAATCAGTAACGAAAATGAGTGCTTGCCTGATTTGTTAAGCTTAAGTCAGGTGAGTGGAGATTCCATGGCACATCGAGGAGCATTCCCGAAAGGGCGTCGTGTTCGAAGCGGACCAGAAGTACAACCGCAACTGGATCGTTGGCATTCTTGGCGGATTGCTTATTCTTTCCTTGTTGGCGGGCGGCTGGATGATTGCGGTCAAGGACCAGCTGCCGGCGGAACTGGCGACGCACTGGAATGGCCGCGGGGAGGTTGATGGTTATGACTCCCTCTTAAGCCACGTGCTGACGACGGTCTTTTTCTCGGTATTTGTTGCCGGAGCCATCGGATGCGCGGCGATCATGACCCGCGTTCAGTCGATCATGCTGGCCCGGATTGGTCTCGGATTCGCGGTAGTGCTTGGACTGATGGTCAACGGCTTGAGCATTGCTTTGGTCGTGGGCCAAATGGGGCTGGATTCTGCCCAGCTTGCTTCGTTGCATGGGCTGACGCTTGCGGTATCTCTGACCGGATCCGCGCTGCTGGGCCTAGCCGCATTCTTCGCTTACCGTCCGCAGGAAGTGATACACGATCAATCCCGCGAGATCATCGCCGCGGATGTGGAAGCTAATGACCCGACCTCTGCTGTGGCGCTGAGCCAAGCACGGCGCGCGCAGCTCGACGAGGTATCGCAGGTCAAGCTAGAAGTGCCCGGAATGCGCTGGCTGATTGCAGTGGTTGCAATATTACTGATGCTGATCGGATGGTATGCTGACCAATTCGTGGTGATATTCGGCGCGCTGACGGCCGGCCTGTGCTATTGGTTCTTCTTTGCTGGAGTTTTTGAAGTCGACGGACAAGGCACTCGAATTGTGGCTTCCAAATGCTTCAAGGTCATGAAGCTGGAGTACTCGGATATCAAAGCCGTGCACGTCAAAGACGTAAGAGCTCTGGAATACGGTGGGTGGGGCTACCGCTCGGACATCTCGCATAAGGGATTCTTGACCGGTAATGGGCCGGCGGTTGTCATTGACATGGGCTACTACCAGCAGCAGGTCATCTCGATGCCGGACGCAGCTACGGCCACGCGGATCTGTGCGCTCATCAACGCCTACCGACTGCTTGGCACGGAAAAGGCCGCGACCACCAAGTAGGTAGCCGCGGCCCTGAAGTGGAATTACGCCTTGGACTTCTTCAACGACTTCTCGCTGACCGGAGCCTGATCGCTGGCACGGAGCTTGCGGAAGTACTCCATGGCCTCATCCTGGCGGGTGGCCTCGATACCGGTGGAGATCTCCGCGCGCAGATGCTCCTGGGTGTAGCCAAACGCATCAACCAGATCCTGAGCATGCGGACGCAGGCGGTCCAGCAGGCGATTGAGGTACCCCGGAAGGGTGCGCGCACGCTGCATGGACAATCGGCCGTGGGCCAAGAACCAGCCAAGATCGGCTTCGATCAAGCTCAGTGCGAAGACATCACGCAACCAGGTCAGCACCTCGGCGGTGGTTGGATCCTCGACCTTGGCCAGTGCCGCGGTGAAAGCTTCCCAGCGCAAGAGCTGCCCGTGATCACGAGCGGCCGAGATCAACAGGTCTTGGTTCTCATTGAATGCCTTGGCGCCCTTGGCTTTATCCTTGCCTGCCGCGCGCAAAGCGTTTGCCACCTCGGCAACCTTGGCGTTGACCCGGTCGGTCAACAGCTCGCGCTGGTTCGCAGGATCCTTGAAGAAGTTCGCGCTCTTGCGCTCATCGGAGACATCCACGAAGGCCTGGCCCACGCTGCGCAAGCCCGAACGGTACAGCGCTGTGGTACCGACTTGCTTGGCCACGTAGCGGGCCATCGCACCGGTATCCAGCTTGCGGAATTCTGCTGCGTAATCGGTGAGCAGGCGCTTGCCGACCAGCTGCAAGAGCACATTGTTATCGCCTTCGAAGGTCACGTACACATCCAGGTCCTGGTAGAGCTGGGTGAAGCGGTTCTTGGCGATATAACCCGAACCACCGCAGGCTTCGCGTGACTCTTGAATGGTGTCCAGCGCATCCCAGGTGCTCAACGGCTTCAGCGCCGCGGCCAGGGTTTCCAGATCCTGGCGATCCTCGTCGGTGTCTTCGCGGCCGGAGAAGACCGCGTCGAACTTCGACAGCAGTTCATCGTGCGCAAAGGACGCGGCGTAGGTGCGTGCCATCCGGGTGATCAACCGGCGTTGGTGGCGCTGGTAATCCATGATCGTGGTTTCTTCGGTATCCGAGACGCTGTTGAACTGGCGGCGCTGGTTGCCGTACGTGACCGCGATCTGCAGAGCCATCTTCGAGGCGCCAGTTGCTGCGCCATCAAGCGAAACCCGGCCCTGGACCAGGGTGCCGAGCATCGTGAAGAAGCGCCGACCGGGGGAGGAGATCGGGGAGCTGTAGCTGCCGTCGGCGGCGACATCGCCGTAGCGGTTGAGCAGGTTGGTGCGTGGGATGCGCACGTTGGTGAAGTGCAAACGGCCGTTGTCGATACCGTTCAGTCCGCCTTTAAGCCCGTCATCCTCGCCGCCGATGCCCTCGGCGAAGCTGCCGTCTTCATTGCGGATCGGCACATAGAAGCAATGCACCCCGTGGTTTACCCCGTTGGTGATCAGCTGCGCGAAGACCGTCGCCGCGGTGCCGTGCAACGCGGCGTTGCCCAGGAATTCCTTCCAGGCCGCGGCGAAGGGGGTGTGGATGACAAACTCTTCGGCCTGCGGGACATAGGTGGCGGTGGTCGCTACCGCAGCCACGTCGGAGCCGTGGCCGATCTCGGTCATCGCAAACGCGCCAGGTACATCCAGGTTCATTGCGCCCGGAAGCCACTTGGCATGGTGTTCCTCGGTGCCCAGGTGCATGATGGCGCCAGCAAAAAGGCCCCACTGCACGCCGGCCTTGATCTGCAGCGAAGGGTCCGCGGCGACAAGTTCAACGAACGCGGCGATGGAGCCACCGTGATCATCGAGCCCACCGAACTTCTTCGGGAATGCGCGCTGTACCGCTTTTTGGTCAACGAGAATCTTCAGCTGGCGCAGCACCTGCTCGCGGTGCTCATCCATGGACCACGAAGGGTCACGCTGCAACTGCGGGTCGGCGGCGCGAGCGCGCGAGGCCTTGCGGATCTCCGCGTAGGGGCCAAGGAGCTGTTCGGCCAGGGCATTGACGTTGATGCTGTTCATTTGGGTGCCTTTCATGCGCTGCGTTGGGTGGTGGAGACTCCGTGGGTGAGCCAGGAGGTGAGGGCCTGGGCCATTTCATTCAAGGTTGCTTTGTCTTCGCCTTCGGGCTGGCGCAGCCAGATTTCTCCGGCGGAGCGGATCATCCCGAGGGCGGCGCGTGGCCAGAGCCCGGTGGCCTTGGAGGTGCTGCGCGTATTGCCGGCCAGGTGCGCGGTCAGCCGCTCATTCATCAACGCGGTGACCTCGTCGAAGAAGGCATTGAGCACTCCCAGCGAGCCGGTGGCCGTGCGATCCGGTGCGGTGAGCACGTCCGGGGCTTGGGCGGTGACAAAAAAGTAGAGGTTCGGGCTGCCCTTGGCCAGTTCCAGGTAGGCGGTGACCATTGCGCGCAGCGCCCCGGCCTCGTCTCCCTCGGCCAGGCCCGCGGCGATGATGGAATCACGGAAATCCGAGATCACCACCGCGCCGAGCGCTTGGCGCAGCCCTTCCTTGTCTCCGAAATAACGGTAGTAGACCGGTTTGGAGGTTTTGGCGTGCGCGGCGATGTCTTCCATGGACACCTGCGGGCCGAGCTTATGCACCGCTTTGCGGGCGAGCTTGAGCAGCTCGCTATGGCGTTGGCTGCGGTGCGCCTGCCACCGGGCCGAACGGCCATCGGTGACCGCGTCGTTTTCTTGGGTGATCTTGTTCACGTAACTCAGAGTATCATGTACTGTTGGTTACAGTAATACGTTTCACAACCCTAGGAGTTCTTCCATGGCCGATCAGCCAGTGCGCCACGCGGTAATCATCGGTGGCAACCGTATTCCCTTTGCCCGGTCAAACACCGCCTACGTCAACGTCTCCAACCAGGATATGTTCACCGCTGCACTGGAAGGCCTGGTAGCCCGTTTTGGACTGCAAGGACAGCGCATCGGCGCGGTTTCCGGCGGCGCGGTGCTCAAGCACTCCAAGGATTTCAACCTGATGCGCGAGTGCGTGCTGGGCAGCTCATTGGACGCGGCCACCCCGGCCTACGACGTGCAGATGGCGTGCGCCACGGGCATGGAAGCCATCGGCTCGCTGGCAAACAAGATCAAGCTCGGCCAGCTCGATTCGGCCATCGGCGGAGGTGTGGACACCACCAGTGACGCGCCGATTGTGGTCTCCGAGTCATTGCGCGCCATCTTGCTGGAACTTTCGCGGGCACGCAGCACCAGGGCCAAGCTCAGCGCCTTGGCAAAGATCCGCCCGGCGCACTTGGCGCCCAGCGCTCCAGGTACCGGTGAACCACGCACCGGGCTGTCAATGGGTGAACACCAAGCCATCACCACCCA
>DNHA01000096.1 GCA_003486025.1 Micrococcaceae bacterium
ATTGGCCTATACCGCCCCGCCCAGCAAGAGCTGACCGAACGAGTCTTCTCCGCCGTGCCGCGTCTGCTGCCAGAAGCCAATCACAGTGCCGTTGAAAAACAGCTTGCACTAGAACTTGGGGTCATCGACAGGCTGGGCTTCGCCGGTTACTTCCTGACCGTCGCGCAAACCGTGAAGCTGATTACCGATATGGGAGTACGCGTCGCCGCACGTGGCTCTGGAGCCTCCTCGCTAGTGAACTTCCTGCTAGGCATCAGCCAAGTCAACCCGCTCCAACACGACCTGGTCTTCGAGCGCTTCCTCTCCGATACACGAACCACCTTGCCCGACATCGACATTGACGTGGAATCCGCACGCCGTCACGAGATCTACCACAAGATCTTTGACACCTATGGCTTAGAACGAGTGAGCCTGATGAGCATGCAAAATGCTTATCGTGCGCGTGGGGCAGTCCGCGACGCCGGGGCAGCACTGGGAATTGAACAAGAACAGGTAGACGAGATCGCCAAGCAGCTCTGGCGCTTCTCCGCCTCGTCCTTCCGCGAAGCCTTGGAACAGAAACCAGAACTCGCACCCTTAGCCAAACGCATTACCCAAGACGGGCAGCTAGACGTACTCATTGACGCGACCGAACGCCTGGACCGGTTGCCCCGGCACATTTCCATGCACCCGTGCGGAGTGATCCTCTCCGACGCGAGCCTGCTGGACCGCACCCCCGTCCAGCCTTCCGGCATGGGATTGCAGATGAGCCAGTACGACAAACACGACATGGATGTCATGGGGCTAATCAAACTCGACGTGCTCGGGGTCCGCATGCAATCGGCGATCGCCTACACACTAGAGGAAATCAAGCGCCTGCACCCTACCGCTCAAAGCGTCGCACGAGCCGGCGGACACCAGAACACGCAGTACATCGATGAAGACGGACATATCGATTTCTCCAAGGTGCCGCTAGACGATGCGATCACCTATGAGCTGATCCGCTCCACCCACACCCTGGGCTGCTTCCAAATCGAATCTCCAGGACAACGCGAACTCATCGGCAAACTCGCACCACGAGAATTTAACGACCTCATTATCGACATCTCACTCTTCCGCCCGGGACCCATGCAATCCAATATGGTCAAGCCCTACCTGGAGCACCGCCACGGCTTCGCCCCCGAACAATACCTGCACCCGGATCTGAAACCTGCGCTCGCCGAAACCCACGGGGTCACCGTCTTCCATGAGCAGGTACTGCGCATGCTCCACGTGATGACAGGCTGCAGCCTGGGCATGGCAGACGTGTACCGCCGCCACCTAGGAAACCCGGAGAAAGAAGAAGCCCTCGCCAGCTTCTTCCGTACCAGCGCTACCGCTCGCGGATATAGCCAAGAAACTATCGACAAGGTCTGGCAAGTGCTTTCCGGCTTCGGTTCCTTCGGCTTCTGCAAAGCCCACGGGGCAGCCTTTGCCGTACCCACCTATCATTCGGCCTGGCTCAAGGCCCATCACCCGGAAGCATTCCTTGCAGGCATCTGGGAACATGACCCGGGGATGTATCCCAAGCGCTTACTGGTCTCCGAAGCCAGACGCATGAACATTCCTATCCTTGGCTTAGACATCAACCGGTCCACAGGGCACTACCGAGTAGAACGCGTATTCGAATCAGCTATACGCCCAGCACCGGTGATTCCACGCGCCGCCGGAACTATCCGCCCCGGCCAATACGGCATCCGCCTCGCCTTCCGCGACATTCACCAGCTGAGCGAACGCGAAGTGAACCGTCTAGTCGCCGGACAGCCCTATGAATCCCTTGCCGATGTCCGCCAACGCGCCGGCCTATCCAGACGCAGCTACCAAAACCTCGCGGCCCTAGGAGTCTTCGACTCACTGCTGACCGGAACCTCTAGAGCGGACACCATCGCCCATACCCAATCCATGGCGCATACCCACCTGCCAGCCAAATACCGTCCCGGCCCTGGGCAGCTCGCCCTGCCGCTAGGCGAGATCGAACCGATCAAGGTCACCGGAGCACAGCTAAGCGCCGAAGAAGTAGTGCGCACAGAACTGGACCTACTGCACCTGGACGTTAGCGAACACCTGATCACCTCATACCGCCAACGGCTGGCACACCTGCCCATCACCCAAGCGGCCGAACTGCTCCACCTGCGCAACGGCACCGAGGTCCTCGTCGCAGGGGTACGCATTGCTACGCAAACCCCGCCCATGCGCGGGGGCAAACGTGTTGTGTTCATCTCGCTAGACGACGGCAGCGGCTGTATTGACGCCACCTTCTTTGACGACACCCAGCAACGCACCGGGCCGCTGCTGTTCTCCACTCGCATGCTGCTCATCCACGGGGTAACCCGGCGCACCGGGCCGCGCGGCATCTCATTGCAAGCTCTGCACGCCTGGGACCTGCACCAGCCAGAGGCGCTGCCGGCCGCCGGATATCTGGACGACGCAAACCGGCCGCAACCCACCTATAGGCCCAAACTTGGCCAAGCAGTTCCTGGGGGAGAAAGCGTCGCAGACCTCGCCAAGCGCATGAACGCCGAAGGACTCGATCAGCGTGGAGCCTAGCTATACCGAGGAGACCCGACCATCGGCTTCAATCACAAACGTCGGGTTATGCACAAAATCCCAACGAAACCCGTCAGGATCAGCCACACACGCACTCATCCCACCCCAGGACTGCTTCGTCGGCTCATTAACCGAACTAGCACCGGCATTCAGCGCTCGCCGGTAGTAGATTTCAACTTCCTCATCGCTTCGCACATTGTGCCCGAGCGAGATTGGGGGAGCGAGCCTGGAATGGCCAACCTCGCCATACTCACTGGGCATCTGGACTACGTCCCAGAGCGCGAGCATCAGACCATGTCCGGCGCGGACAAAAGCGATCTCGGGATGTGCCGGTTGCACCAGCTCGAACCCGATGCCCTCGGTGTAGAACTTGAGCGAAATGCCGACATCACGCACGCCGAGGGTGATTGCGTTCAATGTTGGTGGCGCTGGCTTACTCATGGTTCTAGCGTAGAAGCCCCGGGTCGGGAAAGCTACAGGTAAATCCATTGGCCGTTGTCCAGCATAGAGCGCTGGGCTTCGATGGTTCCGCGACTGCCTTCAGGGCTAATGAAAGAGGAATGGACATAGCGGGTTTTGCTGCTGAAAACTTGGCGCAAAAGCGAAGTTTTGTTTAGCGGTGGACGGCTCTGTTCTGGTGTCGATTTCATTTCTGGTTCTCCTTAGTAACTTGGTCAACTAACACGCTGGACTGTGCGTCCCGGGAGGTTTTTGAATCGAGACTTTCACTCTTGACGGGTTCTTCAAGCCAATGGTCGGGATGCGGAATGCCGCGAACCTGCGGTGATAGCCAAGCGGACAGCATGGCCAATACGACCAATGATGCAAAGAACATCAGAGTTGGGCCCATGCCAAGGCCTTCCAGCCCCAAGCCTGTGGCTAATGGCGACAGCGGCATAGCAGCCAGCGCCATAAACGTGATCAGTGAGTTGGCCCGGCCGGCCATTTCCTGCGGGATGATGGCCATGAAGTAGCCGCCGACAGCCGCGTTAAGCGCAGGGACGCTCAGGAAGCTGATCAAAAGCATGACACCCATCCACAGCAGGTGCGTATTCAAGCCGATGAGGATCATTGCTCCGCCCAGCACGCTGAGGCACGTGCAGGCCAGCAGGCCGGTGCGGAATTTATCGATCAGAGATGTTGCCACCAGTGAGCCGAGCAACATTCCTGCACCCATGAATGTTGAAACCAATCCAATGACCCAGGCATCTTCTCCGCGCTGCTGCAACCCGTAAATCAAGGTTGTCATCAATCCGTTGACGCCAATGTTGACGGCCATGATCAAGAGCAGCAGTGCACGCAGTCGCGGCCGGGAAAAGCACCAACGCATGCCGGCAAGAATCCCGTGGTCCACCGTCTGGCCTGCACTGGCAGGATCCTCACGGCGTTTCCGGGTGGTTTCTTCGGCCGCCCGCAAGGGTTTGCGTAATGCAAAACCGGTAAATGAGGCAACAAGATTCAAGGCGCTTACCACCAGCAGGGCAACACCGCCACCCAAGCCAAGCAATAAACCACCCAAGGGAGCGGAGCCGAGCATCAGCACCGAATCCCGCCCTTGATTCGCCGCCAGTGCTCGCCCCAACTGCTTCGGATGAACGATGTCTTTCAAAGCAGCATTAGTTGTGGAGCCAAAATATCCTCCGCGCAGTTCCATCAAGATATGTGCGACGCAAAGAACTGTGGCGGAAAGTGAACCCGTATTGCTGCCCAGCGCTAAAGCTGCAGTGAAGAGCGCTCCGCAAAGCCCGCCGATCAGCATCATCCGAGCTCTGTCGGATCGATCGGACATGGCACCGCCTGCCAGCGTGAGGCTAGCTCGGGCGGCTAATCCTAAGGCTGCCAAGGTCCCTGCCAAGACTGGAGAATTGGTCGTTGCCAGCAAAATGAGGGGGAGGATGAACCCGTAGATACCGCCGGCGAGCAGCGCTGAGGAATCTGCCAGCCACCAAATCCGGTAGTTGCCCTGGGCGCGAAGGGCCGGCAACTGCGTCACCGAATTGGTCGCGGAGGCTGGCGAACCGGTGGGTTGGGAGGTGTTCATGAGAACAACTGTAAACCCGCAAATATAATTGCGCAATAGAATTTGCGCAATTAAAACTGTGGAATTGTTATGCTGATCCCATGACCCAAGCGAAGCCACAAGTCACATTCACCTCGCCGATGCTCAAAGCGATAGCTAATCCGTTGCGCAGGCAGATTTTTGATGCGCTCGGGGCCATGCGAACTGGCCGTGCAGCTGATCTGGGGGAGCTGCTGGGGATTGCACCTAATAAGGTGAGTTTCCACCTGCGTGAACTCGCCAAGGCAGAGCTGATCGAAGAAGCACCCGAATTGGCTCGCGACAAACGAGACCGAGTCTGGAAGCCTGCAGCCGGCGCTTTCACCACAGGACCACCGGCCGAGCGTGCTGCGGATGAATCGCCCAGTGCCATTAATGCCTACCTTGCGCAGGCGGTCCACGAAGAGCAACTGCGGCTCTCGGCGATGCTTGCGCATGCCCAGTACTGGTATGCGAAGGGCGAAAACCCTGGAAACTTAGCAGAGATGAGTACCAGTAATCTATTGCTGACCGATGATGAGCAGGCAGAATTACTACGCCGTTTTGCACAGGTCATCCCAAAGTTCCGTGAGGACCAGCAGAACGGAAAAATCGAATCTTCGCAACCGGCCTCCGCGCGGAAGCTATGGCATTATGCCGGATTGCTCTCAGCCGAAGAGCTGTTGAATATGCCACACCCAGGCGATGAATCTTCGTAAAACCAGTAGTAGGCAACGACTTGCACGCTTCGCTGAACTAAACTGGACTCTGGCTGGCTGTGGCCAAGGTATGCCACAAGCTATGAAGCCATCACAGATTGAAAGGCAGAACCCGATCTTATGAGCGAGCAGCGCACTCTCACCATCGACGGCGAGCAGGTCCAGGTCGACGCGGGAACCACCGGTTTGCAGTTTTACGCCAAGGATAAAGACGTGGTTGTTATGCACGTCGACGGCGTACTTCGCGACTTGGCCCGTGAACTTGAAGAAGGCACCACCGTCACCCGTGTAACCATCAGCGACCCGGAAGGTCTGGAGGTGCTGCGCCACTCAACAGCCCACGTGATGGCTCAGGCTGTGCAGCAGCTGCGCCCGGATTCCAAGCTTGGAATCGGCCCCTACATCACCGACGGTTTCTACTTCGACTTCGACGTTGAAGAACCATTCACCCCGGAAGACTTGAAGCAGCTGGAAAAGATGATGCAGAAAATCATCAACCAGAACCAGCTCTTTGCACGTCGAGAAGTTACCCCAGATGAGGCCAAGGCTGAAATGGCCGACGAGCCATACAAATGCGAGCTGCTAGCCAAGGCTGACTCCGCTGACACCTCAGGCGAGGGCGTCAACGTTGAGGTCGCCGCCGGCGAAACCACCATCTATGACAACGTTGACCGCAAGAGCGGCGACACCGTCTGGAAGGACCTGTGCCGCGGCCCGCACCTGCCAAACACCAAGCTGATCAAGAACGCCTTCGCGTTGACCCGTTCGGCCGCCGCCTACTGGCTGGGCAGTGAGAAGAACAAGCAACTGCAGCGTATCTACGGCACCGCATGGCCAACCAAAGAAGACCTCAAGGCCTACCAGGAGCGTTTGGCCGAGGCTGAACGCCGCGACCACCGCAAGCTCGGTGCCGAACTTGACCTCTTCTCCTTCCCGGACGAGTTGGGCTCCGGACTGCCGGTGTTCCACCCTAAGGGCGGCATCATCAAGCGCGAGATGGAAGACTACGTGCGCGACCGCCACGTCGAAGAGGGCTTCCAGTATGTAGGGACCCCGCACATCTCCAAGGACGGGCTCTTCCACACTTCAGGCCACCTGCCGTACTACGCGGACACCATGTTCCCGGCGCTGCACATCGATGAAGAGCGCGACGAAGACGGCAACATCACCAAGCAGGGTCAGGAATACCGGCTGAAGGCAATGAACTGCCCGATGCACAACCTGATCTTCCGCGGCCGTGGACGCTCCTACCGCGAACTGCCATTGCGCCTGTTCGAATTCGGCCACGTATACCGCTATGAGAAGTCCGGTGTGGTTCACGGTCTGACTCGCGTACGCGGGTTCGCCCAGGATGATTCGCATTCCTACGTCACCAAGGAACAGGCGCCAGCCGAGGTTGAGCACCTGCTGAACTTCATGCTCTCCCTGCTCAAGGACTTCGGTATGGATGACTTCTACTTGGAGCTGTCCACTCGCGATGAGTCTGACAAGTTCATCGGTTCGAACGAGCAGTGGGACGAGGCCACCGCGGTACTCGAGCGCGTAGCTACTGAATCCGGCGTTGAGCTCGTCGCCGATCCGGGTGGCGCAGCCTTCTATGGCCCAAAGATCTCGGTTCAGGCCAAGGACGCTATCGGCCGTACCTGGCAGATGGGCACCGTGCAGTACGACTTCAACCAGCCAGCCCGCTTCGGTCTGGAGTACCAGGCAGCCGACGGAACCCGTCAGGAGCCGGTGATGATTCACGCGGCTAAATTCGGTTCCATCGAACGCTTCCTGGGCGTGCTTACCGAGCACTATGCCGGCGCTTTCCCAGCGTGGTTGTCCCCGGTTCAGGTTCGCGCAATTCCAGTGGCCGAGGCCTTCAACGATTACCTCGCCGAAGTCGTCGCGAAGCTCAAGGCGCAGGGCGTACGCGTGGAACTCGATGACTCCTCGGACCGTTTCCCGAAAAAGATCCGCAACGCGTCCAAGGACAAGATCCCGTTCACGCTCATTGCCGGTGGTGAGGATGCCGATGCAAATGCGGTCTCCTTCCGCTTCCGCGATGGCAGCCAGGAAAACCAGGTTCCGGTTGACGACGCGGTAGCCCGCATCGTTGAAGCTATCAAGAGCCGCAGCAACAACAACTAGGTCCACCGGAAAATAGGAGTCCACCAACATGCAATATCCGCAGGACGAAAACGTCACCGACGACTTTGAACTCGCCGGTGTGCCAGATTCGTTCCAACGTTTGTGGACCCCTTACCGGATGGCCTACATTAAG
>DNHA01000214.1:0-215 GCA_003486025.1 Micrococcaceae bacterium
GTGTAAGCGGTGTACCAGGCTGGGTTTTCCACGATGTTGCGACGGATCACCGGTGGGGTGATGGTGTCGTAGAAGCCCTGGCCAATCATCTGGGTCTTCATCACGTTCTTGGAAGCCAAGCCGCGCAGGTGAGCCAGCGCTTCGGTTTCGCTCAGTGCCGAGGGAAGATCCAAGGCAGAAGCCTGGCGGATGTCAGCCGGAACTGCGGTGTCGAT